>DASQDJ010000117.1:0-5723 GCA_035634215.1 Solirubrobacterales bacterium
AAGGTGCCGACGTTGCGCGGCCGCACCGTCGTCAGCCTCTTCTACGAGGCCAGCACCCGAACCTCGTCCTCCTTCGAGCTGGCCGCCAAGCGGCTCTCCGCCGACCTCGTCTCGATCAAGGCGGGCGGCTCCTCGGTCGACAAGGGCGAGTCGCTGAAGGACACCGTCGCGACGCTCTCGGCCTACGACCCCGCCGCGATCGTCATCCGCCACCCCTACGCCGGCGCCGCGCAGCTGGTCGCCGGCTGGTCGGAGGCGGCCGTGATCAACGCCGGCGACGGCAAGCACGAGCACCCCAGCCAGGCGCTCCTCGACCTCTTCACGCTGCGCCGCCGGCTCGGCTCGCTCGAGGGCAGGAGGATCTGGATCGTCGGCGACGTGCTGCACAGCCGCGTCGCCCGCTCCAACCTCGTCGCCTTTCGGGCGATGGGCGCCGAGGTCACGGTATGCGGCCCGCCGACCCTGATCCCGCGCGGCGTCGAGGCGCTCGGCTGCGAGGTCGCCCACTCGCTGGAGCGGCTCGGCGAGGCCGACGTCGTCTACGCGCTGCGGCTGCAGAGGGAGCGGATGGCCGAGAGCTTCCTGCCCTCGCTGCGCGAGTACGCGATGCGCTTCCAGATCGACACCCGGCGGCTCGGCCCGCGCCAGCTGCTCATGCACCCCGGGCCGGTCAACCGCGGCGTCGAGCTCTCCGGCGAGGCGGTCGACTCGCCGCAGTCGCTGATCTCCGAGCAGGTCGCCTCCGGCCTCTTCGTGCGCATGGCGATCCTCTACGAGCTGTTGGCGGCCCGCGACCGACCGGCTCCGGCCGAGGGCGACGGCGAGGGCGCCCAGACGGACCCGACTCCATTGGGACAGCCGGCGTGAGCCTCGCGGCGGCGCTCGACATGCGCTCCGGCGAGGGCGCGGACGTCGTCCTGCGCGGCGCCTCCGTGCTCGACCCGGTCGCTGGGATCGAGGGAGCTCACGACGTCGTCGTCCGCGGTGGCCGAATCGCCGAGCTCGCCGCGCCCGGGGCGGGCGACGCGGCCGGCGGCGAAGAGATCGACGCCGAGGGCCTGCACGCCTTCCCGGCCTTCTTCGACCCGCACGTCCACCTGCGCACGCCGGGGCAGGAGCACAAGGAGGACATAGAGACGGGAACTCGGGCCGCCGCCGCCGGAGGCTTCTGCGGCGTCCTCGCGATGGCCAACACCGATCCGCCCGTCTCGACGCCCGCCGACGTCGAGGCGCTGCGCGAGGCGGCCCGCGAGCAGGCCTCCGTGCCGGTCGGCTTCCTCGCGACCGTCACCCGCGGCATGGAGGGGAACGAGCTGACCGAGATGGCGGCGCTCCGCGACGCCGGCGCGGTCGGCTTCAGCGACGACGGCCTGCCGGTTCGCAGCGCCCGCGTGCTGCGCCGGGCGATGCAGTACCAGCGGCTCTGCGGCGGCACGATCGCCCTCCACGAGGAGGACCCCGAGCTCTCGGGTGACGGCGTCATGCATGAGGGTCCGGTCTCGGCGGCACTCGGCCTGGCGGGCATCCCGTCGGTGTCGGAGTCGACGACGATCGCTCGCGACGCGGCGCTCGCCGCCTACGAGGACGCCCGCATCCACGTCCAGCACCTCTCGGCGGCCGAGTCGGTCGAGGCCGTGCGCGCCGCCAAGGCCGCCGGCGTGTGGATCAGCGCTGAGGCCAGCCCGCACCACCTCTGCCTCATCGACGAGGCGGTGCGGAGCCTCGACGCCGGCCGCCACAAGATGAACCCGCCGCTGCGCGCCGAGCCCGACCGGCAATCCCTGCTCGACGGGCTGCGAGACGGCACTATCGAGTGCATCGCCACCGACCACGCCCCCCACCCGGCCGAGGAAAAGGAAGTCCCGTTCGAGCAGGCGGCGATGGGCGTCACCGGCCTGGAGACCGCCTTCGCCGCGCTCCACACGCACGTCGTCCTGCCCGGCGTGCTCGACCTCGCCCTAGTAGTCGAGCGGCTCGCGGGGGGCGCGGAGCCCTTCGGGCTGGAGCGGCCGACGCTGGCGCCCGGCAGCGAGGCGAATGTGGCGCTCTGCGACCTGGGCGCCACCTGGACGGTCGGCGAGGAGGGCTACGAGAGCCGCTCGGACAACTCATGGTGCGCGGGCGAGGAGCTGACGGGACGCGTGCTGATGACGCTCGCCGGCGGCCAGGTCGCCTACCGGCTGCGCAGCTTCTCGCTGGGGGTCGCGTCGTGAGCGCGCCCACCGCCTACGTCCTGCTCGAGGACGGCGCCCGCTTCGACGGCGAGATCTGCGGCGACCCGGGGCCCGTCACCGCCGAGGTCGTCTTCAACACGGCGATGACCGGCTACCAGGAGTCGGTCACGGACCCCTCCTACGCGGGGCAGATCGTCGTCTTCACCTATCCGCTGATCGGCAACTACGGGGTCTCGGGCGCGGCGATGGAGTCCGACCGGGTACATGCCCGCGGCGTCGTCATGCGAGACGCCAAGAACCGCGAGGACGTGGCGACGGCCGAGGGCGGCTGGCTCGACTGGCTCGCCGACTGCGGCGTCCCTGGGATCAGCGGCGTCGACACCCGCGCCCTGGTCCGCCACATTCGCGACCGCGGCGCGATGCGGGGCGGCATCTTCACCACCGACGTCCCGGAGGCCGAGGCGCGCGAGCGGGTCGCCGCCGAGCCCTCGATGGCGGGCGCCGACCTCGCCCGCACGGTCACGCCGCCCGAGCCGGTCCGCTTCGAGGGGGGCGGCCCGCACGTGGTCGGCATCGACACCGGGGTCAAGATGAGCATCGTCCGCCAGCTGCGGGAGCGCGACTGCCGCCTGACGCTGTTGCCCTGCACGGCCTCCGCCGAGGAGGTCCTCGCCGAGGGCCCGGACGTCGTCTTCCTCGCCAACGGCCCCGGCGACCCCGGCGCCCTCGACTACGTCGCCTCGACCGTCCGCGAGCTGATCGGCGTCAAGCCGGTCTTCGGCATCTGCCTCGGCCACCAGCTGCTCTGCCGGGCGGTCGGCCTGGAGACCTTCAAGCTGCCCTTCGGCCACCGAGGCGCCAACCACCCGGTCAAGGACCTGGCCACCGGAAGGATCGACATCACCTCGCAGAACCACGGATTCGCCGTCCAGGGGCCGGGCGGCGAGCCGAAGATCTCGGCCGACGAGCCGGTGCGCTGGGAGACCGACTTCGGCGCCGCCGAGCTCTCCCACCTCAACCTCTACGACGGAACCGTCGAGGGGCTGGTGCTGCGTGACGTGAGGGCGGCCACCGTCCAGTACCACCCCGAGGCCGGCCCCGGCCCGCACGACGCCCGTCACCTGTTCGACAGCTTCCTCTCCCTCGCCCATGCCTAAGCGGACCGACATCGAGAAGATCCTCCTGATCGGCTCCGGCCCGATCGTGATTGGCCAGGCTGCCGAGTTCGACTACTCCGGCGTGCAGGCCTGCAAGGTCCTGCTCGAGGAGGGCTACGAGGTCGTGCTCGTCAACTCGAATCCGGCGACGATCATGACCGACCCCGAGTTCGCGACGGCCACCTACGTCGAGCCGCTGCTTCCCGGGCCGGTCGCGCGGATCATCGAGAAGGAGCGCCCCGACGCGCTGCTGCCGACGCTCGGCGGCCAGACCGCGCTCAACGTGGCGATGGCGCTCGCCGAGGACGGCACGCTCGACCGCTTCGGCGTCGAGCTGATCGGCGCCGACCGCGACGCGATCAACCGCGCCGAGGATCGCGAGGAGTTCCGCCGCACGATGAACGACGCCGGGCTGCGCATCCCCTGGTCGCGGACGGTCAGCAGTCTCGCCGAGGTCGAGGAGGGGCTTGCCGACGGCGACATCACCCTGCCGGCGATCGTCCGGCCCGCCTTCACGCTGGGCGGGCAGGGGGGCGGCGTGGGGGAGACGGAGACCGAGCTGCGCCAGGTCGTCTCCGAGGGGCTCGCGGCAAGCCCGATCAACCAGGTGCTGGTCGAGGAGTCGGTGATCGGCTGGGGCGAGTTCGAGCTCGAGTTGATGCGCGACCGCAACGACAACGTCGTGATCTTCTGCTCGATCGAGAACATGGACCCGATGGGGGTCCACACCGGCGACTCGGTCACCGTGGCGCCCGCCCAGACCCTCACCGACGACCTCTACCAGCAGCTGCGCGACCAGGCGATCGCCGTGATCCGGGCGGTTGGGGTCGAGACGGGCGGCTCCAACATCCAGTTCGCGGTCAACCCGGAGGACGGCGACATCGCCGTGATCGAGATGAACCCACGCGTCTCGCGCTCCTCGGCCCTGGCGTCGAAGGCGACCGGCTTCCCGATCGCCAAGATGGCGGCGAAACTCGCGGTCGGCTACGCGCTCGAGGAGATCCCCAACGACATAACGCGCGCCACGCCCGCCTCCTTCGAGCCGACGATCGACTACGTCGTCACCAAGATCCCGCGCTTCGCCTTCGAGAAGTTCCCCGGCGCCGCCGGGCGCCTCTCCACCTACATGCAGAGCGTCGGCGAGGTGATGGCGATCGGCCGCACCTTCCGTGAGTCGTTCGCCAAGGCGCTGCGCTCGCGCGAGCTCGACTCGCCCGCCGAGCCGCCGCAAGCCGACGACGAGCTGCTCGACGCGATCGCGGTGCCGAGCGCCGAGCGATTCGACTTGGTCCTGGAGGCCTTCCGGCGCGGCATCGACATCGAGCGGGTCCACGAGCGCTGCCTGGTCGATCGCTGGTACCTGCGCGAGCTGCACGCGCTGGCGACCGTAGGGGAGGGGACCGAGGGCCTCGCCCGCACCTACAAGTCGGTCGACACCTGCGCCGCCGAGTTCGAGGCGGCGACGCCCTACTACTACTCGGCCTACGAGCGGCCGAGCCGCAACGGCGCTCCCGCCTCGGAGGTGCGGCGGGGCGACCGCGACTCGGTCGTCATCCTCGGCGCCGGGCCCAACCGCATCGGCCAGGGGATCGAGTTCGACTACTGCTGCGTCCACGCCGCGATGACGGTCCGCGAGATGGGACGTGACGCGGTGATCGTCAACTGCAACCCGGAGACCGTCTCCACCGACTACGACACCTCCGACCGGCTCTACTTCGAGCCGCTGACCGCAGAGGACGTGCTGGCGGTATGCGAGCAGGAGCGGCCGGAGGGCGTGATCGTCCAGTTCGGCGGGCAGACCCCGCTGAAGCTCGCCCGCGCCCTCGAGGAGGCGGGGGTGCCGCTGCTCGGCGCCCGGCCCGGCGGCGTCTCGCCCGTCGCCGCGATCGACCGCGCCGAGGACCGCGGCCGCTTCGGCGAGCTGCTGGGCGAGCTCGGGATCAAGCACCCGCCCTACGCGACCGCGCTCTCGGCCGAGGAGGCGATGGCGATCGCCGCCCAGGTCGGCTTCCCGCTGCTCGTGCGGCCTTCCTACGTGCTGGGCGGCCGGGCGATGGAGATCTGCTACTCGACCGAGAACCTCGCCGCCTATCTCGAGGCCAACGCGCGCGCCGACCAGGAGCATCCGCTCTTCCTCGACCACTTCCTCGAGGGGGCGATCGAGGTCGACGTCGACGCGCTGGCCGACGGTGAGACCGTGCACGTCGCCGGGATCATGCAGCACGTCGAGGAGGCCGGCGTCCACTCCGGCGACTCGGCCTGCGTCATCCCCGCGATGTCGCTCGGGCCGGAGATGCTCGACCAGGTTCGCGCGGCCACGGAGAAGCTCGCGCTGCGGCTCGGGGTGGTCGGCCTCATCAACCTCCAGTTCGCGGTCTTCGGCGACGACGAG
>DASQDJ010000118.1:0-8916 GCA_035634215.1 Solirubrobacterales bacterium
AACTGCGAATCAACGAGGCGGGGGCAGCAGAGGGCCTCGCAAAGGTGACCTTCTTGCAGCGGGCCATTGACCTCGCCTCACGTTTCGGTTTCACGCAGGAGATGGAGGCGCTGCTCAAGGAGCAGCAGGACCTCCCGAAGGAGGACCTGGGATTCGCGTCGATGGAGGTAAGCGTCGACGTCCCGACCGAGCCGATTCGGAGGCAGGTCGATCACATCGTTGGCTCGGGGGCCAAAGACATCTTCGAGGCCCTCGTCCGACTGGGCGCCTTCGGCCCTCCCGGCGGCGCTAACGCAGACATAGATCGCGAGGTCGAAGTTCAGGAGGGGGAAAGCCCGATGGCCTTTCTCTTCCCGCACACTTACTTCGGCCAGGAGACCTCGGCACCCACCTACCTCGCCAGCGACGAAGAGAACAAGCGGCTGATGAACCGCGGACGCCAGCGCGGCATCCACGTCGAGTTCTACGGCCGGTTCCTCTATGCACGGATGCTGCACGAGGCGGCCAAGCGCCACGGTCGCCCTTCGCACGAAGAACTTGCCCAGCACTTCTCGACCGAGTTGATTGGCGACGGCCGGGGCGAGCGGATCGCCCGCGCTGTCGACCTCTTCTGGGACGAGGAATACGACGAGTCAGCGCATCTGATCGTGCCGCGCCTGGAGAGCATCCTGCGCGACATAGCCAGGCGCAACGGGATCCTGATCGTCAAGCGTGCGCAAGAGGGCCGCTTCGGCGGTGTCGTTTCGCTCAACGTCATCCTCGCCAAGCTCCGCGAGCTCTACGAGCCCGAACCCTGGTTCGACTACCTCGAGGCCCTGCTCTGCGATCCGCTGGCGATCAATCTGAGAAATGAAATCGCCCACGGCCTCCTTGAGCGAGTCGGTGGTGTCGGGGCGGCTCTGCTGATTCAAGCCGCGTGCCGCCTGACTCTTATGGGTCCGGCATCCGACTCGCCGGACGAGTCCTCTTCGCCCCCGCAGAACGGCGTCGAGGATCGAAAAAGTGACTAGCCGAGACGAAGTTCGCGACCGTTGTAGAGAGATCGGCTCACCAGCCTAAAACCGGCTCCGATTTGACTACTAGACTTCGATTTGTGCCGCGCTTTTCGGTCAAGATCGAAGGCAGTCCGCTGATTGCGGCGCAGATCCGCCTGAATGGCACCAACATCCCCACCCTTGGTGTTGGAGCCCACTGGGGCGATGCTCCACCCCCGGGCTGGGACCTCGACAGCCTAAGAGCCGTAGTCAACGCGCAGACTCCGGCGGAGGCCAAAGAGCTTGTGAAGGCACAGTTGCCGCCCGAGGGCACCTATGAGCTACAGGAGGCCGAACCTCACGACGACTGAGCGGCGAACCTGCTCCAGAGGTGTTACCGCTAGGGTGCAATTTCATAAGTTTGCGCTTCGCGTTTTCATAAGTTTGCCCTGGAAGCGCCGGGAATCGCGATCCTGCTCCGGCAGCGGCTCGTGGCGCGTCGCGCCTAAACCAGCCGGGAAAAACCGGGTTAGCTTGGAGGTGCGCGAGGCAGGCTCGGCCCATGAAGACTCGCTTGATCGCGTTCATTGCTCGCTATGGCATCGCAAAAGAGGTCCCGTTCAGTCGGCTGGCCGTAGCGGAGCTACTCGGCGGCAGCCCGAGCGATGCGAGTGAGGCAGCGTGGGCGCGGCTGCCGGGGAAAACCCAGGATCGGTTGCGCTCAGTTGGGTGGGACGAGACCGTCTTTATTCCTGAGGCCCATCGAAACCGCGAGTGATCTGCTCGAACGGGTCCATCAGGAGATCCAAGATCCAGAGCGCGAGTGAGGCGGCGATGCAGACCAAGGCGAGAATGCCGAGTCCAACAGCGGACCGCCACGCCAGGCGAAAGTCCCGAGCCATGCCCCCATAGGGATGCCGGGTGGTCCGAATCGCCAGGAAGAAGAAGAGAGCCGCGAGGAGAGCGAAGACGACGCCGAGCAGGAGCACGCGCGGCAAGATATTTCAGCTCGCGGCGTCCGAGCCCCGCTGCGGTTCCTTGATCAGTCCTCGTGCGATCCGTAGGCTGGCGACCCTCGTATGGCCGATGGTCGATTGAAAGCGTGGTTGATGGCTGAGCCGAGAGATCGCCCGGCTGAACGGGCGCTTGTTCGCGTGCTCGTACCGCTCTTGTTTCTTGCTTCAGCGGTCACGGCGGGCTTGATCTCTTGGAAAACCGATGACGCCCCCGATGTCGCTTTTGGCAATCACCTGATCTTTGGCGGGTTGCTTCTTCTTTTGCTTTTTTACGGCGCGTTGCTGATTGCGTTGCCGGTAGCGCGGGCGATCTTCTCGGGCGAACTGCCCGTGGAGCTGACGACCACTGGCCCTCGTTATCCGGAGCAGGAGCTGGCCAGCTCGCGCCAGGCCTCGAAAGACCTGGGCGAAAGGATCGACAAGTTGGAATTCGGCTTGAGTGAGCTTCAGTCCAAAAGAGGGCAAGACGCTAGGGCGACCGCCCAAGGACTGAGAGAGCTGGGAACTGATCTGGCGATCCTCGGGGAGCGGCTGGCGCGGGTCCGTGCGGAACTTGATGCCGAGTGATCAGAAAACCAGCATTTTCGCTCTCGCCTGATCTATTCTGGAGTCATGGTTCAGAGGGCGCTTGAAGCAGCCGAGCAGTTGGAGCGGAATGCTGCTCCGGGCGAGGCCTTGACGGAGCTCCTTGCAACTCGCGAGGCTTTTCACGAGCGTTTAGCAAGGACCCTTAGCAACCTCCCTCAGGGGCAGGTCATCGAAATCCCCACCGCTTTGAACGAGCCATCCGCCACCACGCCAGAGGCGCTCGGTGAGGAGCGGCGGCGTCTGCGGCAAGCTCAAGCGCAACGCGTCGCTCAAGGGCAGGCGGACATGGTTCATGAGGTCGCGGCGGAGATATCCAAGTCCGTACTGGAGGGGATTAGGGAGATCGCTGAGGATCTTCCTTCAGAGACCCGCGCTCAGTAGTCGTACCGGCTCTCCTACCGAAGCTCTCGCTCATCGGCCCCTGTATCCCCTTGGTTGCGCACCTCGGTACAGGGTTGTCCGTCCGAGGGGCTCGCCATGATCGCCAGCAAGTCCGCCTGGGTTGGCGGGCGAACATAGTCCTCGCGGTTAGCGCGCTTTGCAGGGGCGAATTATGAAATTGCACCCGCTAGGCGCACGTTGTCTTTACCAATTACCCACCGTCGTGAGGCCACGGCCTACACGGACATGCGGAAGGTGTCGAGAGCGGACTAGCTCACGGATGACGCTCGAGGGGGATCCGCGGCCCGCAGTAAGTCCATCCTGCGGCGCAAGCTGACGATGGCCGCTGCACGCGCGAACCGGACTGGATGCCGCTGTGCAACGGCGAGTTCGAGCGGATCGCGCGAAATCCCGCTGACCTCGATCAACGCCGACCATGCGGCGCGAGAAGCCGTAGCCGCTCCTCGCGTTCTTCCTCCTCTCGGCGCTTTGCCTGCCGGCGCACCGGCACGGAGTCCTCACTTAGCGATGCCCACGCTGAACTCACCGTGGGCTGGCCGGTTTTATCGGCCGTGGTCTCATCGACGTGCATGTCTGCCTTCATTGCTCTCCTTCGCTGCGCAGTTTCTGAAGCTCCTTGTCCTCGAACCACAGCCGCAAGTTGATCTTGGCCGGAGGCAGGTTGTGGTAGATCAGAAGCGCCGAACCAGAGTTGCGTTCGCGCACAACGTTCGCCGGGGCGAGGTCGCGGTAGGTCTCCCCCTGCGTAACGGATTGACGACCGTGCTCGCCGGTGCTGCGCGAACGTTGGTCAACCTCGGTGGCTCCGGTGACCTGGGTGACCCAGGAGGTCGTCTGGGGGTCGGAGATCCCGATGCCAATCAGCTTGGCCGCGTGATTGTTGACGATCGTCGGGGCGCGACCGCCGTAGACCGTCGCGACCTGCGCCATGTCTTGGAAGATCGAGGCGAGCTGGATGCCCTGGCCCGCTCCGGTGGAGGCGATCGCGTCCAGGTTCGGCATCGGCGCGATGTTCGCCGCCTCGTCGAGCAGGAGGAGGAGGGGCGGGTCGAGCGGGCCGTTGAGCGCGGCCAGCTCGTAGGCGAAGGCGACGAGCTCCTGGACCATCGAGGAGAAGAGGGGGCGAAGCCGCTCCTGCTCGTGCAGGGGCGCGCACAGGTAGAGCGTGTTCTTCTCCCCGTTCAGGAGCCGCTCGGGCGTGTAGTCAGACGCCTCGGTCTCCTTCTGCACCCGCTCGTCGGCGAAGGCGGCCACCACCGTCTCGGCGGTCGTGTAGACGGAGCTGCGCTGCTTCTCCTCGCGGTTCTGCGTCGCCTGCCAGGCGCGGAGCGCGGCCGGCACCTCAGTTTCCCTCAACGCCTTGCACACCTCCGCCTCGCATTGCTGCGGCCCTTCGTCGAGCCACCGCACGACGTCGGCCATCGTCCGCCTGCTCGAGGTTGCCGCGAACAGCAGAGGGGCGAGCAGCTTCTCGGCGGTCGCGAACCAGAAGTCGGCGTCTTGAAGCCCGCTCCTGCCGAGTTGCGCCGCGCCGCAGAGCCGGTGGGCCACCTTGCCGGCGCCGGGCCAGGTCCGTGCACCCCAAAGCGGCGTCGCGCGGTGAGACGGATGTACCCCGCTGACGCCGGTCGGGTCGAAGACCATCACCTCGCCGAGCGCTTCGCGCCGCTCGATCGTCTCCGCCAGGAGGTCGCCTTTGACCGACGTGGCGAGCACCGGGCCCTCCCACTCGAGAAGGGCCGGGATCGCCAGGCCGCTCGTCTTGTGGGTGCCGGTCGGAGCGAAGACGATCACCGACTTGCGCTCCTCCGCGGCCAGCAGCGTGCGACCGAAGCGCCCGAGCGTCAGCCTGCCGGCTTCCGGACGCGGCACGCGAAGCGGGGCGAGGTCGCGCTTGGTCGCCCACCTGGCGTCCGGGACGCGGCGACGGCCGCCAAGGCGGATCGCGTCCAGCGGCACTCCGGCTCGCCGCGCGAGCGAAATCGCTCCGACGAGGCCGCCGACGATGAGCACGGCGGTCGCGTAGATGCCGGCAGCGCCTGGAAGCCCCGAGCGGGCATCGGCCGGCCAGGCATCACGGGGCTCGCCGAGGTGAGACGGCAGCCGCGCCGCCACCGCCCCGAGGTCGGCGAGCCCGACCGCCGGCCAGCCGCCACCGAACAGGACCCCGGCGAAACCGCCGATCATCCAGAGCAGCGCCAGCAGACCCGCCACGCCGCCAGCAACCCCTAGGTAGAGCTGCTCGCTGGTCGTCACGCCGGCACCCCGGCCGCGTGGTCGACCATGCGCGAGTCGGTGTAGACGATCTGGCGCTCGATCTGAGAGCTGCGCTGCCGGACCAGCGCCCGTCGGCGGCCGACGATCCACAGGGCCTCGCCGGGACCCAGTGACGTCGTCAGCTCGGCCTCGGTCTGGCTGAGCCCGACGCTGCCTCGCAGCGGCGCCTGCTGATCGAACGCCTGGCGGTGGATGACGATCGTGTCGGCGTCGCCGATCAGCGCTTCGGCGATCCGCGCCTCCCGCGAGCCGGCGTCGCCGGACGCGCCAAGGTCGACGAGGCGGTGCAGGACGATGATGTTCTGCACGCCCAGGTCGCGGCAGAGCTTGAAGTTCGACTGGAGCCATTCGGCGACCCCGATGTGGGGCGCGACGCGCCAGCCCTCCTCGGTGGCGAAGATGAGCTTGGGGCTCTCGCGGCCCTCCTGCTCGGCGGCGTACTTGCGCTCGAGCAGGATCGCCGTCTGCCAAGCGCCCGCGCAGGTCATCAAGATCCCGACCGCCGCCGAGTCCCGGACGGCGCTCAGGTCGAGCACGACGAGCGGCGCGTCGAGGTCGAGCCCCTCGCTCGTCGGGCCGTCGAACATCCCCCGCAGGTCCCCCTCGCAGAGCCGTTGCAGGGCGAGCGCCGAGTCCCGGTTGGCCTCGGCGAAGGTCTCCCTCGAGGCGGCCGAGACTCCCTCGATCATCGCCTCGCGCGGGTGCAGCAGCGCGTCGACCACCATCGGCAGGGTCGCCTCGTCTGAGCGCGACTCCTCCTCGACCGCCTCCAGCGCGACCCGCAGCCCGGCGTCCTCCTCGGGCGTCAGCTCACGCCGCAGCGCGGCCTTGGTGACCGAGCGCAGCAGGCTCAGCTGCCCCTCGCGACCGCCGCGCGGCGTGATCGGGTTGATCCGAACCTCGCCGCCGGGGATGAGCCTGATCGGCCGCACGCCGAGCGCCTCCGCGAGCCGCCAGTACTCGCCCTTGACGTCGACGACCCACGCCTGGCGGCCGAAGAGCACCTGGCGGTAGATGTAGGTCTTCAGCAGCGTCGACTTGCGCGAGTTGAGCCCGCCCAGGATCAGCATGTTCGGACCCGGCAGGCCCTCGCCGTAGAGCGCCCACGGGTCATAGGTCCAGGCACCGCCGTAGGCGTCGCGGCCGATGTAGACGCCCGGCGCGGCGCTGCCGCCCTCGGCGATGAAGGGGCAGGCTGCCTGGAGGTTGGCCGTCGTGGCGCTGTGGCCGGGACGGTCTGAGGCCCGTCGCCTCACCTCAGCCCCCAGCAGATCGGCAGGGTGTTGGCGAAGGCCGTGTCCTGCTCGCCGTAGGCCGGCTGGAGGCCCAGACGCGAGAGCTGCGCGCCGTGCTCGACCGCGCTCTTTGCCCCCTCGAACTCCTCGGGCCGAGCCGACGCGGCGACCCAGCCGCCGTAGCGGAACTCCGCGTGCCCGTCGGCGAGCTCCTCCTCGCGGCGCGAGGCCGCCTGCTGGCGGCGGCGGATCCGCGCCGTCGAGGCGAAGCCCTGCCGGTTGCGGTTGATCTCCTCGGCGATCTCCGCCGTTTGCGTCGCCTCGGCGCGGCGCATCGCCACCGAGTAGGGCACCGGCTCCATCGTCACCGCCACCCTGCGCAGCGCGCTCGTCTGCATCAGGAGCGGCGCCATGAACATCGGCCCGACGTCTGAGCGCGGCCAGGAGGAGATCCAGTAGGTCGCGTGCAGCGCCGAGTCGGTCCGGTAGGAGGACCAGCTCGTCTCGTCGGCGAGCGGACCCATCAGCGCCGGCTCGACGCCTTCTGCGCCCGGCTGCCCCAGGGTGGCGCGCGAGCGGGCCTGGCGGCCGAAGGGATCGAAGGCGTCGCGAATGACCGACGCGTACTGGCGGGGCCGCAGCAGCCCCGGCACCTCGACCTCGGCGCGGGTCAGTCCCTCGGCGAGCCCCTCGGCCTCGCGCAGCAGCAGGGCGCAGGCGCCCTCTCTGCCGCCGCCGAGCCGCCGCAGCTCGCGGGCGCCGCGGCGCTGGTCGATCTGGAGCGCGATCAGGATCTCGTGCTCGGTCGTCTGCGGCGCGGCCGACTCGACCAGCTCGACGTAGGAGCGAACGAGGTCGGAGTCAAACGGCACGGCGCGATCGCGCTGCTCTTGGAAGTGCGCGGCCAGCACGTCGCCCTGGCCGGGCAGCGTCTGCTCGACCCACTGAAGGCGCCGGACCGGGCTGCCGTCCCGCGCGCAGCTGGCGAGCACGTCGCCCCAGGCGTCGAGCGCCCGCTCCTGCTCGGCCGCGTCCCGCAGGGCAAAGGAGCTGGCGTGGACCGCCATCGCCACCGTGTAGGTGCCGAGCCGGCGGTCCTCGATCACGCCGACCTCCGCAGAGCCGTAGGGGACGGCCAGCATCTCCAGGCCCGTCAGTGCGGGCGGCAGCGAGGTCTCGTGGGCGGCCTCGCCGTCGGCGTCGATTCGCGCTCCGGCCTCCGGCGCCGTCGAGCGATAGCCCGCTTCGGCACGACGGCGGCGAAGCGCCCAGCGCCCGACGACGGGCGCCCACTCCTCGGCGGTGCGGCCCTCGACCGGCACGCAGACCGCAGCCGCCGCGAGGAGGAGAGCGGCCGTGCCCAACACCAGGCCGAAGCCGCTCTGAAGCGCATAGAGGGAAGCCAGCCCGAGGCCCGCGCCGGCGGCCACGACGACGACCTGGCCGACCCGCAGCGGCCCGACGACGGCGCGCTGCTCGAGAGGCCCGAACCGGTAGCGCCGGGCGCTCATCGGCCGCCCCTCTCCGGCTTGGCCCCCGGCGGCTCGGGAGCCGGTCGCGGCGGCTTTTCGCTCGAGGCGCTCTCGCCGGAGCCGCCCTCACCGCCTCCGCCCGATGCCCGCGCCCCGCTCGGCGACGGCGACCTGGGCGCGCCGCTGGCCCCGCTCGATCGCCCCTGATCCTTGGCGCCGCCCGCGCGGTCGATCCGCTGCGCGGCGGCGCCCGCTCCCCGAGACGCCGCGACCGGGGCCGCCGCCCCGGCTCCTGCCGCCGCACCTGCGGCGCCGCTCACCGCTGCGCCACCCGCCGCTCCACCGCCTTTGCCAGCACCGCCTGCCGGCGAGCCACCACCCGGCCGTGGCCCCCTCGGACCCGAGCCCCCGGCGCTGCCTCCCTCGCCACCCGCGTCCCAGAGCGAGACGCCCGAGTCGTCGCCGCCGCCCATGTTGGAGCGAAACATCCCGCGCAGGATCGCCACGTCGCTTCCCGCTTGGAGGGCGGTCATGCCACCGCCCGCCGCCGAGCGGCGGCTGTAGGCGGCGGTCATCGCGCCCTCGGCGAAGGGCACGAACTTGAACAGGACGAAGGGCGCAAAGCAGGCGATCAGCATCAGCGCCGAGGCGGCGAGGATCGGCTCGACGCCCTCGCCGGGGTCGGCGAGCATCCCCGCCGCGAGCGCGATGATCGAGACGATCACGAACTTTGAGGAGATGACGACGAGGAGCAGCTCGACCGAGCGCCGCAGCGCCCCCATCCAGCGCGGCCACACCGACGCCGCGATCGAGAACGGCAGGAACAGGGCGACGACGTAGACCGCCGCGTCGCGCATGATCAGCTCGATCCAGACGAGGAAGGCGGCGAAGGCGCCGATGATCGCCGCGAGGAAGGTGACGAAGAGAGGCACCGCCGCCTTCCCGGCCGCTT
>DASQDJ010000119.1:0-4592 GCA_035634215.1 Solirubrobacterales bacterium
CCGTCCGAGGGTGCGGCCCAGTTTGCGCAACTGCACCAGCGGCGCCGCTCTGCCCCCCGCTCGCAGCAGGCGCGAGCCGCGTTCGCGCAGGGGGGTGACGCGCCGCGAGACCTGGGCCGGCCCGACCACGGTCTTGACCCCGGGCAGGGCCGCGATCTCCCGCTGCCAGCGGCTCAGCGTGGCGAGCCGGGCCGGGTCGGTGATCGTGCCCTCCTCGGCCGCCGCGACGACGACGAACGGCGCGTCGTATCCGGGGCCGATCGCGTCCACGATCGTCTCGAAGTCTTCGCGGGTGGGGTCGTCGTGGGCGAGCTGGGTCTGGCTCGGGGGACCGGTCTTCAGCGCGAGCGCCGGCGCGGAGAGGGCGAGCACGACGAGGCCGATCGCCGCGGCGACTGGGACCGGTCGCCGCAGGGCGGCGCCGACCAGGGCCATCAGCCGCGAGTCGCCGTCGGAGGGGGCCGGCCCGATCCGCCAGCGGTCGACGTTCCGTCCGAGCAGGGAGAGCACGGCGGGGCCAGGGACGATCGCGACGAGCACGCTGAGGCCGACGACCAGCGCCAGGGTCGCCGCCAGCGAGCCGAGCAGCGAGCCGGGCACGATGAAGAAGGCGACGACCATCGAGAGCATCAGCGTGCTGCCGGCGAAGATCGTCGTCCGGCCCGCGGTGCGGCGGGTGGCCCGGGCCGCCTCCCGCGGATCGGCGCCGCCCTGGAGCTCCTCGCGGAAGCGCGAGACGATCAGCAGCGAGTAGTCGACGCCGAGCGCCAAGCCCATCATCGTGCAAACGGTCAGCGCGAAGGCGTCGACGCTGAACCACTCGGTAAGGATCGAGAGCAGGCCGCGCGAGGCGATCACGGTCGCCGCGCCGAAGATCAACGGCACGGCCGCCGCCACCGGCGAGCGGAAGACGAGCAGGAGGACGACGAGCAGGATCGGCATCGCGATCAGCTCGCCGCGCTCGGTCGCGTCGATCGAGTCGTCCTGGATCGCCCGCGAGAGGGTCGCGTAACCGGTCTGCGTCGCCTCGACCGGCGGCTCGACGCGGTCCTCGAGCGTCCGGTCGAGGCGCGGCACGACCTCGTTGACGGCCTCCTCGACGCCGACGTGGAAGTCGACGAGGATCAGGGCGCGGCGCGGGCTCGGGCGCAGGCGCTGCACGGCGCCCCGGTCCCACGGGGAGAGCGTGGTCACGGTCGGGTCGCGCCGCAGCGCCCTGATCAGCGCCGGGCCCTGTCGATCGACCTCGCCGGCCGGCCCCTGCAGGAGGACGACGAAGGGCGCCGTGTCGCCGAAGTGCTCGCGGAGCAGGGCGTTGGCCCGCTCCGACGAGGTTCCCGGGATGCTGAGCGAGCTCGGGCTGAGCTTCTCCTCGAGGCCGATGCCGAGGAAGCCGAGCACCGCGACGACCACGATCGAGGCGGCCAGCACTCGCCGCGGGCGGCTCGCTCCCCTGTCCCTCCTCGCGGACACCCGTGGTAGTTTGAAGGTCGAGGCTACGGAGGGGGCGCGGGAATGAGGAAGGCTCTGTTAAAGGCGCTGTTGGCGGCGGGTGTGATCGCCGCGCTGGGCGCCACCGCTGCGCAGGGAATCGAACTGCGCGCCGGCAAGATCATCATCGTCGCCGACGGCGGCTTCAGCCCCACCAAGCTGCCGCAGCACCGCAACGCCCCGATCGACCTGCACGGGTTCGCCAAGTTCAGCACGATCGACGGGACCCGCCCCTCGCCGCTGACGCAGCTGGTGATCGAATTCGACAAGCACGGCGCGGTCGAGACGCGCGGCCTGCCGGTCTGCACGCAGGCCAAACTGGTCGCGACGACCAGCTTCCGGGCACGCCAGAACTGCAAGGGCGCGATCGTCGGCAAGGGCTTCGGCACCGCCGTGGTGGAGCTGCCCGAACAGCGGCCGATCAAGGCGTCCTCGGCGCTGACCCTCTTCAACGGGCCGCGCAAGAACGGCAACCCGACCGTGCTCGGCCACGCCCACCTCGACATCCCGGCGCCGACCACCTACGTGGTCCCGATCGAGATCGAACGGATCCACAAGGGGCGCTACGGGTACAGGACGATCGCCAACTTCCCCAAGATCGCCAACTGGTACGGCTCGCCGACCTACGGGCGCCTGAAGATCGGCAAGAAATGGACCTACAAAGGGAAGCGGCTGAGCTACGTCAACGCCCGCTGCCCCGACGGGCGCCTGCAGGCACGCGGTTCCGTCACCTTCAAAGACGGAAGCTTCGCCAAAGGCAACTTCCTGCGGCCCTGCCAGATTCGTAGATAGGACCTCACCGGCCGGGCGTCGTGTGCCGCTACTTTGGTCCGAGCGGGGGTATTGAGGAAGTGATGAGGCGGGCGAAGGTCTCGAAACCAGGTGCCGCGCTGGCCGCGCTCTGCGTCGCGATCGGGATCGCTGCCACCGCGGCGCCCGCCGACCAGGTGCGCCTCGGCCCGCTCGTCCTCACCGCCAACGGGGGCTTCGAGCCGCGGCTGCTGCCGAAGGACGCCTACGCGCCGATCCGCTTCCAGGGCACGGCGAAGATCGAGATGCTGAACGGAGCGCAGCCCCCGGCGCTGCGGCGGTTGCGGCTCGACTTCGACCGCGACGGCAAGCTGACCACGGCGGGGTTGGCGACCTGCGCCCCGGAGTCGCTCGCGAGCGCGACGCCCGCCGAGGCGCGACGGAGGTGCGCCGCGGCGCTGGTCGGGACGGGGAAGGTCGAGGCGCGGGTCGCGCTCCCCGGCAGGGCGCCGGTCGACGTCAGCTCGCCGCTCAGCATCTTCAACGGGCCGCGGCGCGACGGCAACCCGACCGCTGTCGTCCATGCCCGGAACACCTTCCCGGCAACGGAGACCTTCGTGGTCGTCGTCCCGATCGAGCAGCGCCCCGGGACCTACCGCTACCGGGCGACGTTCGACGTTCCGGAGATCGCCGGCGGCGCCGGCTCGATCACCTTCGCGGAGGCCAGGATCGGTCGCCGCTACCGGGCCGGCGGCGGAGAGCGCAGCTATGTCTCGGCCCGCTGCTCGGATGGGATCCTGCAGACGCTCGGCCTCGCCTCCTTCGCCGACGGCACCGTGATCAGCGGCAGCCTCTTCAAAGCCTGCCGCGCCCTCCCCTAGGAGGGTCTAGCCAGCGCCCGCCGGGCGCGAGCCGCCCGCGCTCTCTTCCTATACTTGCCGCGCTGGGCCGTTAGCTCAACCGGTAGAGCAGGAGACTCTTAATCTCAAGGTTGAAGGTTCGAGTCCTTCACGGCCCATCGCCTGCCCGCCCTCTCGGCGGCTTCTCTCATTCCGCCGGCGCGCCGGGCGTGCCTTCGCCGAAGCCGCCGAAGGGGTTCTGGGTCCCGCCCGGAGCCGGTTTGCCGGCTTTTTCGGCTTTTTCGACCTGTTTGGTCTGCGCCACGTAGCGTTTCGCCCGTTTGCGGAATTCGGCGAGCTGTTTCTTGGCGTTTTTCGCTTCCAGTTTGGAGGGCGCGAGGGCGATGGCGCGTTTCGCCGCCTTGTCGCCGGCTTTGAAGTTGCCGTCGAAGTACTCATAGATCGCGAGGCTGCTGTACGAGCCGTAGTTGGGCATTTCGGCGGCGACGATGCGCTGCGCGCGGGCCGCCGTTTCGATGTTTTCCTGCACGTCGCCGAAGCTGACCGAGCCGCGTTCGGCGAGGCTGAAGTAGGTCTGCGCGACGAGCTGCGCCCCGCTCGGGCTGACTTCGTCGCCGGCCAGCTCGACGTAGCGGTTCCAGCTTTCCAGCGCCTCGTCGTAGTCGTCCTGGGCGTCGGCCGGAGGGACGCCCGGCAGCCCCGTCTGGGGGTCGACGTCGGTCTGCGCCTGGGCGGCGCCGATCCGCGCCCGGGTCAGGTTGAGCAATAGGCCGGCGTCGTTCGGCCTATTCGCGACCTGCTCTTCCAGCCGCTCCTCCTGTTCGTGGAAGACCTCCGCCGCGTCGCTGGTGCCGCCTTCGCCGATGATTTCGCTCAGGTTGAACGGCCCCACGGTGAGGAAGAGGCTGCCGCCCATCAGCAGCGCCAGGACCGCGTAGACGACGCGGATGACGTTCCTGCGCCGTCCCCGCGTGTCGAACAGCATCCGTCGTTCGCCGCTATCCGCCATTCAGTCGCTCACCGCTCCTGGGTCGAGGGTTCCGCCACGCCTCGCGCGGCGCTCCGTCGGTCGAAGAGCCGCGCCAGCAAGATACTCAACTCGTACAAAGCGAGCAGGGGGACCATCTCGATCAGCATCGAGATCGGGTCGATTCCGGGCAGCGCGGCGGCGAGGACGGCGATCCCGAGGTACGCGTAGCGCCGGTTGGCGCGCAGCTGGTCGGTGCTGACGATGCCGAGGCGGGTCAGCGCGATCAGCGCCAGCGGCAGCTGGAAGATGAGCCCGCCCGCCAGCAGCGTCATCGAGAAGAAGCCGTAGTAGTCGCGCGCTCGCACCTGCACGTTGAACTGCTCGTCGTTGAAGCCGAGCAGGAACTCGGTCGCCGGCGGCAACACGACGAAGTAGGCGAAGGCGACCCCCCCGCCGAAGAGCAGCGGCGCCAGCAGCAGAATCGGCAGCGCCACGCGGCGCTCGGCGCGGCTGAAGGCGGG
>DASQDJ010000120.1:0-8509 GCA_035634215.1 Solirubrobacterales bacterium
GTCGGCACGCCGGCCTCCCGCATCAGCTCCTTGGCGAAGGCCTTCGAGCCCTCCAGCTCGGCGCCCGCGGCGCTCGGCCCGAAGGCGGGCACCCCGGCCTCCTCGAGCGCGTCGACGGCGCCGGCGACGAGCGGCGCCTCGGGCCCGACCACGACGAGGTCGACGGCCCGCTCGCGCGCCGCCGCGACGATCGCCTTGACGTCCTCGCCGCCCAGGTCGGGAAGGCACTCGGCGTCGGCGGCGATGCCGGCGTTGCCGGGCGCGCAGAGCAGCTCAGGCGCGTGGGCCGAGCGGGCCAGCGCCCGCACGATCGCGTGCTCGCGCCCGCCGCCGCCGACTACGAGGATCCGCACTACAGCGAGGAGGCGAGGTCGTCGGCGGGCAGCGCCGCCAGCGTCTGGCTGGTCATCGTCCCGCGCGAGCCCAGCTCGACCGAGACCTTGGCCATCGTCTTCTCGTCGGGGGCCTCGACGATCGTCACGAAGTCGTACTGGCCGAGCGTCGCGTACTGCGACACGACCCTGGCGCCGATCTGTTCGACCTCCTTGTTGACCTCGGCGACCCGACCCGGGTTGTTCTTCAGCGTCTTCACGCCCTCGGAGGTCAGGTTGGTGAGCATCACGTAGGTGGGCATCTCAGCTCCTCTCACAAGGGGTTGGGGGTTCCCCCTCCGGAACTTGTGAGCCTACAACGCAGCCGAATCGAGCGCCGCCGTCAGGGCGGGTTCCGGAGGGGGTTTCCCCAACCCCGCCCTTACCCGTCGTAGCCGGCGTGGATGTGGTCGCAGTGGTCGGAGCGGGCGAAGGCCGGGCCCGGCCCGTCGAGGTCGAAGCAGTAGATCAGCTCGGTCGGCAGGGCCGGAGCGGGGAGCGCCGCCAGGGTGCGGCCGAGCTCCGCGCAGGGGGCGGTCGGCGAGACGTCGGTGCAGGAGACGCCGTCGACGGCGGCGATGTCCATCGCCCGCCCGTAGTAATGGTTGGAGACGCCGCCTTCGGCCGTGTACATCGAGTGGTCGGAGCGCAGCGAGGAGATCGTCAGCTGGTGGGCCTGGGTGATGGCGCCGATCAGGCCGACGATGCGCGGGTCGACGCGGCCCTGTTCGAGGTCTTCGCGCGCCACCTCGTTGAGGATCGTCAGGTTGTTCCAGTTGACCGGCGCGATGACGACGTTGGGGAGCGCCAGCGACCAGTCGACGCGGCGCGATTTGCACTTGCCTTCCAGGCGGTCGGCCTCGGTGGTGACCGCGTCGACGTACCACTTGGCCTGGTTGTGGCTGAACAGCCCGGCCCGCATCCCGCCGCGCGACCAGATCAGGCGCGCCAGCGTCGCCGCCGAGTCGTCGGGGGCGGCGTGCCGGAGCCGGCCGTCGCCGTCCCCGTCCACCGCGAAGCGCCGCCACTCGACGCCGTCGAGGCCGAGCGGGCCGCTGCGCCGCAGCACCGCCGGGTCCATGCCGCGGCCGAAGTTCGACTCGAGCCTGGCCACTGCGGCCAGTGTCCAGACACCGCGCTTGCCGAGCCCGTAGCGGGCGGCGGCGCTCTCGAAGGCGTCGAGGTACTCGGCCGGGATCGTCCTGCGCCAGCGCTTGGGAGCCACGCAGCTCAGCACCTGCAGTTTCGGCGCCAGGTCGAAGGCGCCGCTGACCGTGTTGCCGAGGCCTGCGTAGCACTCGGCGTTGGCGAGCACCTCGGCGACGTACCAGTCGGCGTGGTTGTAGGCGAAGATCGCGCCATACCAGTCGGTCGGGGCGCCCGAGGCGCTCAGGTAGTTGGCCGCCGCGTGGATCGCGTCTTCGGGGTCGTAGGGATCGGCCTGGCCGTCGCCGTTGGCGTCGACCCCGTAGGCGGCCCAGGTTTCCGGCATGAACTGCATCCAGCCAAGCGCCCCGGCCGAGGAGACGTTGGTGTTGGTGCCGAAGGCGGTCTCGATCTCGTTGATCGCGGCGAGGACGCTGGGGCCCTGGGGGCCAAGCGCGTAGGCGGCGGCGGCGCGCTGGTAGATCGGCACCAGCACCGCCGGCACGGCGCCCGGTGAGCAGCTGGGGCTGGGCAACGTCGGAATGGGGAGGATGGGCGCCGGGGCGGTTTCGGCTTCCGCCGAGTAGCCGCCGACTTCGGTGTCCGCTTCGACGTCGGGCTCGGGCTCGGGCTGCGGCGTCGGCTTCGGTTGGGGCTTGGGCGTGACGCCACCGCCGTCTTCGGGAGACGGTTTGGGGGATGGCGCTGGGGTCGGGGTCGGGGCGATGATCGCGTCGCCTTCTTCGACCGGCGCCGGGGTCGGCGCGGGCGCGATCGTCTCGCTTGCCGCCGGTTCTTCGGCGGGGGCGGGCGCGGCGGCGGCCTGGGCGACGCCGACCGCGAGCAGGAGGAGAGCGAGCAGGGCGGCCAGCGAGGCGCGCGTCTCGAGGGAGACGCTCATCCGCGCACTTCCGTCACTTGCCAGGCGCCGGCCTGTTTGGCCAGTTTCAGGCGAAGCTCGCTGACCGTGCCGACCCGCAGCAGCGAGACGCTGACCGTGTACACCTTGCCGCTGCGCGGCCCCGGCACCAGGTTGAGCACTTTCGCCTTCGGCACCTCGGTGGCGGCCGGCTGCCGGGGCGGCCGTTCGCCGAGCGCGGTCGCCAGGTCCGGCGTCGCGGTTTCCTGGAAGACCGTCATCGCGCGCGCCTGCCGCTGACCGATCTCGTAGAAGGCGAATGCCTCGGAGAAGCGGCGCGCCACTTTCATCGCCGCCGGGCCCGCGGGGACCGGTTTCTGGCTGGAGGTCGTTGCGCCGGCTTCCTCTTCGACGGCGCCCGCGCCCGCGCCATCGCTGTCGCCAGCGGCGCCGGCGTTCAGTTCGGCGGCGGCCGCGCTGTCGCCCGAGGCGGCTACTCCGACGCCGCCGTCGACCCCGAACTTCGGCTCGATGCCCTGCAGCACCGGTCCCTCGGCTTTCTGTTCCTCCGGGGGCTCGGTGGCCTCGGGTGCCGGAGGCGGCGGAGCGAACGTCAGTGGCCTGGCGTCGACGAGGCCGGGCTCCTCGCCGCCGTCGCCTTCGAGGGCGACCGCGCCGACCGCGGCGGCGCCGATCGCGACGACCACCAATGCGGTCGAGCCGGCGGCGCGCGGGCTGGGAGCGCCGAGGCCGGCGGCGCGATCGCGCAGCGGCCAGAGGACGCGCTCCTGCAGCGGCCAGAGCACCCGCGCCTCGAAGCCCCAGGCCAGGCGCTCGAAGCCCCAGCGCAGACGGTCGAGGGAAGCCGACAGCCTCGGGCGCGGCCCGCCTTCCCCCGGCTCGGCGTTGATTTGGCGTCGTCTCAGCATCTGTACTAAGTCCGTGGAGAGATTACGTCGGCACGAACGGCCGATCCCTCAAATCGCGCTCCCTGTGATGCGGCTCCCATATCCCCCTGCTTAACAGCCGAACCTGAGCGCCCCTTAAAGGGCCTCCAAATGGTGACGGATCGATGCGGTTACGGCAAGGGGGCGACGCGTGCTCCCTTATCCGTCATATGGACGGGAAACGGAGCGCGCGTCAGGCTGCCGCAGCCGCGCGCTCGCCAGCCTGCTCGAAGGCCAGCTCGCCGTCGGCGGCGTCGACCCGGACCGTGTCGCCCTCGCGGAACTCGCCCTCGAGGATCTTCAGCGCCAGCTTGTCGACCAGCCGCTTCTGGATCACCCGCTTCAGCGGCCGCGCCCCGTAGGTCGGGTCGTAGCCGAGGTTGCCGAGCAGCGTCCGTGCGTCGTCGGTCAGCTCCACCTCGATGCCGCGCTCGGCGACCCGGCCGACCAGCTGGCCGACCTGCAGCTCGACGATCCGCCCGATGTCCGCCTTGGAGAGGCGGTGGAAGATCACGGTGTCGTCGATCCGGTTGAGGAACTCGGGCTTGAAGGTCGCCGCGAGCACCTCCTCGATCCCCTCGCGGATCCGCTCGTCGACCGTCTCGGAGGCGATCCGGTCCGAGCCGACGTTCGAGGTCATGATCAGGACCGTGTTGGTGAAGCTGACCGTGCGGCCCTGGCCGTCGGTGAGCCGCCCGTCGTCCATCAGCTGCAGCAGCGTGTTGAAGACGTCGGGGTGGGCCTTCTCGATCTCGTCGAGCAGGACGACCGCGTAGGGCCGCCGCCGCACCGCCTCGGTCAGCTGGCCGCCCTCCTCGTAGCCGACGTAGCCGGGCGGGGCGCCGATCAGCCTCGCCACCGTGTGCTTCTCCATGTACTCGGACATGTCGAGCCGGACGATCGCCTGCTCGGAGTCGAACATGAACTCGGCCAGCGCCTTGGCGAGCTCCGTCTTGCCGACGCCGGTCGGGCCGAGGAAGAGGAAGGATCCGATCGGCCGGTTGGGATCCGAGAGGCCGGCGCGCGAGCGACGCAGCGCGTTGGAGACGGCCTCGATCGCCTCGTCCTGGCCGATCACCCGCTCGTGCAGCCGCTCCTCCATGTGGATGAGCTTCTGGACCTCGCCCTCCATCAGGCGGCTGACCGGGATCCCGGTCCATTTCGCGACGACCTCGGCGACGTCTTCCTCGGTCACCTCGTTGGCCAGCATCGAGCCGCCGTCGGCGTGCAGCTCGGCCAGCCGCGACTCCTGCTCGGCGACCGTCTTCTCCAGCTCGGGGATCTCGCCGTACTGCAACTTCGCGGCCCGCTCCAGGTCCGTCTCGCGCTCGGCCCGGGCGAGCTCGTGCTGCGCTTCCTCTAACCGAGCCTTCGCCTCGTTGATTGCCTCGATCGCCTCTTTCTCGTTCTGCCAGCGCGCGGTCATCTCGCCGGAGCGCTCGCGCAGCTCCGCCAGCTCCGCCTCCAGCGCCCCCAGCCTGTCCTTGGAAGGCTCGTCGGTCTCCCTCTTCAGCGCCTCGCGCTCGATCTCGAGCTGCTTCTCACGACGCTGCACCTCGTCGACCTCGGTCGGGACCGAGTCGATCTCGATCTTCAACCGCGAGGCAGCCTCGTCGATCAGGTCGATCGCCTTGTCGGGCAGGAAGCGGTCGGCGATGTAGCGCTCCGAGAGGGTCGCGGCGGCGACCACAGCCGAGTCGGTGATCTTCACCCCGTGGTGCTCTTCGTAGCGCCCCTTCAGCCCGCGCAGGATCGCGATCGTGTCGCCGATGTCGGGCTCGCCGACGAGCACCGGTTGGAAGCGCCGCTCCAGCGCCGCGTCCTTCTCGACGTGCTTGCGGTACTCGTCCAGCGTCGTCGCGCCGACCGCGCGCAGCTGGCCGCGGGCGAGCATCGGCTTGAGCAGGTTGGCGGCGTCGACCGCGCCTTCGGCGGCACCGGCGCCGACGATCGTGTGCAGCTCGTCGAGGAAGAGGACGATCTGGCCCTCGGCTTCCTGCACCTCGGAGAGGACCGCTTTCAGCCGCTCCTCGAACTCGCCCCGATATTTCGAGCCAGCGAGCAGCGAGCCGATGTCGAGCGCGATCACGCGGCGGTCGCGCAGGCTCTCGGGCACGTCGCCGGCGACGATCCGCTGCGCCAGCCCCTCGACGATCGCCGTCTTGCCGACGCCGGGGTCGCCAATCAGGACCGGGTTGTTCTTGGTGCGGCGCGAGAGGACCTGGACGACGCGGCGGATCTCCTCGTCACGGCCGATCACCGGGTCGAGCTTGCCGTCCCTCGCCTCGGCGGTCAGGTCGCGGCCGAATTTCTCGAGCGCCTGCGCGGTCGCCTCCGGTTCGGGGGAGGTGACCCGGTTGGGCCGCACTTCGCCGATTGCCTTCTGCAGCGAAGCGGGGTCGGGCAGCAGGTCGGCGACCGGCGAGCCCTTCTCGGCGAGCGCCAGGAGCAGGTGGTCGGTCGAGATGTACTCGTCGCCAGCCTTGGCCATCTCGCGCTCCGCCCGCTGCAGGACGCTCAGCAGGGTCGAGGAGGGGCGCGCCTCCGGCTCCTCGTCGCCGCTGATCTTGGGCAGGGCCTCCAGGGCCGCCTGCGCGTCGGCGCGCACCGCCGCCGGGTCGGCGCCGACCTTTTGCAGGATCGGGGCGACCAGGCCTTCGTCCTGGCCGAGCAGGGCGATCAAGAGGTGGGGCGGCGCCGCCTCCGGGTTGCGCAGTCGCGAGGCGAGCTTGACCGCGTCGGCGACCGCTTCCTGCGCTTTGACGGTGAGCCGGTCGGGCTGCATCAGGCTTCCTCCTCCTTCGCGGCCTTCCTCCCGTCGGAGACTTTCCGTTCGAGCTTCTCGGCACGTTCGCGAGCCCGTTTTAGCTCGGCTTTCATCCGCTCGACGCGTTCTTCCATCTCGAGCACCGTCTCGACGCCGGCGAGGTTGAGGCCGAGCTCCGAGGTCATCCGCTGGATGCGGCGCAGCCGCTCGACGTCGCGCTGCGAGTAGAGCCGGGTGTTCTTGGGCGAGCGCTTCGGCTGGATCAGCCCACGCGCCTCGTACACCCGCAGCGTCTGCGGGTGCATCTCGGCCAGTTCGGCGGCGACGGAGATCATGTAGACGCCGCGCTCCTCGTCGATCGTCGTTTCGATCCGTTCGCGCCGCACCGTCCGGCGGCCGTCGCGGCCGCTCATCGCCGTGCCCTCCGCAGCAGCTCGGCCCGCGGGTCGGCGCCGTTCAGCGCCTTTGCCAGCCGCTCGACCGCCTCGGCCTGCTCGTCGGTCAGCTTCTCCGGCAGCTCGATCTCGAGCCGGTAGCGGATGTCGCCGCGCCCGCGGCCGCCCGGTCGCGGCGGGCCCTCGCCGCGCAGCCGCTGCACCGTGCCGTGCTTCGTGCCGGGCGGGACCTTGATCCTCTTGGTGCCGTCCATGGTCGGGACCTCGATCGTCGCCCCGCGCAGCGCCTCGGCGACGGTGATCGGCACCGCCACCTCGAGGGTGCCGTCGTCGAGCCGCCTGAAGACCGGCGATGCCTGCACCCGGGTGACGACGTAGAGGTCGCCCGGCGGGCCGCCCCGCGGCCCCGCCTCGCCCTTGCCGGCGAGCCGCATGCGGCCGCCGTCCTTGACGCCGGCCGGGACGTTCACCTTGAGGCGCTTGGCCTGCTGGGTGAGGCCCGAGCCGCCGCAGGTCGCGCACGGGTCCTCGATCACCTGGCCGGCGCCGCCGCACTGGGGGCAGGGCTGGCTGATCGAGAAGAAGCCCTGGCTCTGGGAGTCGATGCCGCGCCCCTCGCAGCGCGGGCAGGTGACCGGGCTGGTGCCCGGCCTGGCGCCGCTGCCGTGGCAGGTCGGGCACTGCTCGGCTTTCGGCACGGCGACAGTGACCTGCGCCCCGTTGACCGCCTGGTCGAAGGAGAGGCTGACCTCCGTTTCGAGGTCGCGGCCGCGCATCTGCTGCGATTCGGGCCGGCCGCCGCCGCGGCCGAAGAGGCTGCCGAAGAGGTCGCCGATGTCGCCGGGCCCGAAGCCGCCGAAGCCGCCGGGGCCCTGCCCACCGCCCCCGCCGAAGGGACCGCGACCGCCGAGGCCGCCGAACACGCCGCCGGCGTCGTACTGCTTGCGCTTCTCGGGGTCGGAGAGCACGTCATAGGCGCCCTGCACTTCCTTGAAGCGCTCCTCGGCCTTCGGGTCGTCGGGATTGCGGTCCGGGTGGTACTTGCGGGCGAGCTTGCGGTAGGCCTTCTTGATCTCCTCGTCGGAGGCCTTCTTCGAGACGCCCAGGACTTTGTAGAGGTCCTCCGCCACCGTTCGCTCCTACTCCGCCACCACCACGCGCGCCGGCCGGACCAGCTGCTCGCCGAGTCGGTAGCCCTTCTGCATCGTCTCGACGACCGTCCCGCTCTCGGCCCCGTCGGCCGCGATCGTCGACAGCGCCTCATGCAGGTTCGGGTCGAACCTCTCGCCCTTCGGGTCGACCGCTTCGACCTCGTTGCGCCGCAGGGCCGCGCAGAGGTCGCGGTAGGTGAGGAGGACGCCCTGCGCCAGCGGCTCGTCCGGCGAGCCGTCCTGCTCTGGATCGATCCCCGCCGCCTCCAGCGCGCGCTCGAGGTTGTCGACGACGTGCACCAGCTCGCCGACCACGGCGGCTTTGCCGCGAACGCCCGCGGCCGCGACCTCCGAGTTCATCCTTTTCCGGAAGTTCTCGAAGTCGGCTTTGGTCCTCTTCGCGAGGTCCAGGTACTCGTCCCGCTCCCGCTGCGCATCCGAGAGCAGGGCGGCAATGTCCTGCTCAACCCGAGCGCTGTCTCCGGCGGGTGGCGTGGGGGATGGAGACTCGCCCGCAGCTTGCGAGGACGAGGCGCCATCCCCCGTGACAGGACCCGCCGGCCGGAGCTCCTAAGAGCCCTGCCCGTCCGAGGAAATAGCCGCCGGCACCTGACTGACTTTCTCAGCCAACGTGTCGATCTTGACCGCCAGCTTCCGCGTATCCGCCTGAGTCAGCTCCGTGTACGACACGAATCCGTCCTGCGTCCGATACGGCTCGAGCGAGTCGAAGACCATCCTGAAGTCCGCTTCGATCTCCCCCGACAGGTCCGCGTCGCTGGAGTCGAGCAACGGCTTCACCGCTTCGAACGCCGCCAGCGACCCTTCGACGTTGGCCTCGAAGTCGACCAGGTCGATGTGCGAGTAGCGCTCCTC
>DASQDJ010000121.1:0-2532 GCA_035634215.1 Solirubrobacterales bacterium
CGCTCGGCCTCGCGGGCGCGCTCCTCGGCTTTGGCGACGCTCTCCTGGATTTCTCGCAGGCGGCGGTCGCGCTCGTCCTCTTCGGACTTCAGCTTCGTGAGGCGCTCCGCCTCGGCGGCGCGCTGTTCGGCCGCATTCGTGCGCTCTTCGATCAGGCGCAGCCGCTCCTGCGCCTCGGCCAGCGCCCGCTCCTGGGCTTCGCGCTCCTGCCGCAGGTGTTGTTCAGCGCTCTCGAGGCCCGTCGCCGGTGCCGAAGGCGCCGTGGCGGCGGGAGGAACGGCCACGGCGCTCTGCGTCGCCTGCGTCGCCTCGGCCACCGCGTGGCGCTGCTCGGCTTCGCGCTGGAGCCTTTCAGCCTCCTGGATGCGGCGCTCCGCCTCGGCTCGAATCCGCTCCTCCTCACGCTGGATTTCGGTGACCCTGTCGTGGACCCGCTGCTCGGCCACCGCCGGGTCGTACTGCCCCGTGCCGGGGAGCGGGGTCGCCGGCGGCGGGGCGGCGGGAGGCAGCGGCGGGCCGGGCGGCACCTGAGCGGGCGCCTGCTGGAACTGCGGCTGCGCGGACGGGGGCGGTGGGAAGGTCGGAGGCGGCGGCGTCGGGAAGCCCTGGGTGGGCGGCGGCACGGGCTGGCCGACCTGCTGCTGCGCCGTCTGCTGCTCAAGCAGCGCTCGCTCTTGGGCAGCTTTGGCCGCGGCCAGTTCGCGCTCGGCCTTGGCGGCCTGGCGGCGCGCCTTCCGCCCCGAGACACGCCCTCCCTGGACGGGAGCACCCGAAGCCGGCTTGCGGCGTCGCTCGGCCCGCTTGCGCGCCCGTTCTTCGCGGCGCCGCTTCGCCTCTTCCTGGCGCCGCTTGCGCTGTTCGAGGCGGGCGGCCCGCTGCTGCTCGCGCGCCTGCTTGCGCTTCTCCTTGGCGCTCAGAGCCGTGCCGCCCGGCGGCGACGGCGGCGTCGCCGGTGGCATCTTCTGGGTTTCGTCGCCCTTGCTCGAGGCCGGCGACGGCGCCGCGGAGGAGCCCTGCTTCGACTCCTTCTGCTTCTCGCGACGGCGCCGGCTGGCGATCGTCAGCAGGAGCAGCAGGATCGCCACCGCGAGCCCCGCCACGATGTACGCGATGTTGTCGCTGACGAAGTCAGCCATAGATCTCGAAGCTACCTCATCCGGCCCTTGAATTCGCGCTCGACCTCACGTCGTACGTCACGGTCCGCTATTTCGCGCCGACGGTCCTTTCCCTCCTTGCCGCGCGCCAGCGCCAGCTCGAGCTTCGCCCTGCCGTCCTTGAAGTAGATCCGGGTCGGCACGAGGGTCAGCCCTTTCTCGGCGGTCTTGCCGACCAGGCGCTCGATCTCGGCCCGGTGCAGGAGCAGCTTGCGCGGCCGCTCCGGCTCGTGATTCTCGCGGCTGGCCGGCTCGTAGGGCGGGATGTGGAGATTGCGCAGCCAGACCTCGCCGTCGTCGACCACGGCGTAGGCGTCGGTCATCTGCGCCTTGCCGGTCCGCAGCGACTTCACCTCCGAGCCGCGCAGGACGATCCCCGTCTCGAACTTCTCGACCAGCTCGAATTTGTGGCGGGCGCGCCGGTTGGTCGCCACGTCGCCCGAAGCGGGCGCGCGGGCCTTCTTCCCCTTCTTCGCCATCTCAGTCGATCCCCACCGGCTCCAGGTCGACGCGACCGCGGGCCGCTTCGACGCCGGCCACGCGCACCGTCACCGGGTCGCCGAGCCGCAGCTTGCGCCCGGACTCGCCGCCGACCAGCGCGGTCTCGGCCTCGTTCAGGTCGAACCGCTCCACCCCGCCGAGCAGGCGGGCCGGCAGGAAGCCCTCGTAGACGTCGCCCAGCTCGCCGCCGAAGCCGACGAAGGCGCCCGAGCGGATGACGCCGGAGACCTCGCCCTCGAAGGCGGTCTCCTCCCCCCGCTCGGCCAGCTCCCGGCGCAGCAGGAAGGCGGCGCAGATGTCGTCGGCGCCGCGCTCAACCCGCATCGACTCGCGCTCCCGCTCGCTGCAGTGCCAGGCCGCCTCGCGCGCCTGGGCGGCGCTTGGCGCCCGCTCCCCCTCGCCGAGCGCCGCCAGCAGCGCCCGGTGGACGACCAGGTCCGGGTAGCGCCGGATCGGCGAGGTGAAGTGGCAGTACGCGGGGCTGCCGAGCCCGGCGTGACCGCTGTTTCGCTCGCTGTAGAGGGCCTGCTTGAGGGAACGGAGCACGAGGGAGGTATACGCCTCTCGGCCGTGTCCTCGCCGCCTCGCCTCCTCGAGCACGAGGCGGCTCGCCTCGGCGGCGACCTCGCCCGCCTGCCGCGGCGCCAGCGTCCCGCGCAGCGGCGGCGTCGGCACCTCGAGGTCGGCGAGCTGCTCGATCAGCCGTTCGACGCTGGCCGGGTCGGGCTGCGGGTGGACGCGGTAGATCGCCGGCGCCCGCTTGCGCTCCAGCAACCGCGCCACCGCTTCGGTGGTGAGGATCATCAGCCGCTCGATCAGGCGATGCGACTCGGTCTGGGCGACGCCGCGCGCCGCGGTCGGTTCGCCGTCGGCGTCG
>DASQDJ010000122.1:0-2735 GCA_035634215.1 Solirubrobacterales bacterium
GACGGCGCCGCCGGCAACTACGTCGTGATCGACGGTCGCGGCACCAGCCTCGACATGGCCTACATGCACCTGCTGGAACCGTCGCCGCTGCAGGAGGGGATGACCGTCCGCACCGGTCAGCCGATCGGCCTCGTCGGCAGCACCGGCTCCTCGACCGCGTGCCACCTGCACTTCGAGATGTGGACGGCGCCCGGCTGGTACGAGGGCGGCGAACCGGTGGACCCCCTGCCCTACCTGCTGCGCTGGGACCGCTACAGCTGAGCGGTCGCTACTGAGAATAAGTCTCATTATCTGATAGCGTCGCCGCCGTGGGCTGGGCCGAGCAAGCGACGACGCGCCTCGACGAGGCTGGCTTTCGCAGCGGCGGGTCGCGCCGGCAGGTGATCGAGCTGCTGGGAGGCGAGCGCTGCGCGCTGACGGCCCTGGAGATCGACCGTCGCCTGGAGTCGGTCGGCCGAGCGACGGTCTACCGGACGCTCGAGCAGCTCGAGCGCCTCCACCTCGTGCAGCGGGTCGAGATCGGTGGCGACGCGGCGGGCTACGAGCGGCTCGACCCCGAGGCGCACCATCACCACCTGGTCTGCGAGGCCTGTGGCCGCTTGGCCCCCTTCGCCAGCGAGGCGCTGGAGGCGGCGATCGAGGCGGTCGGCCGGCACTCGGACTTCAGCGTCGTCGCGCACGACGTGGTCCTGCGGGGCACCTGCGCCGCATGCGGGGGCTCGGATGCCTGAGGTCGCGATCCCCCTCGCGGCGCTCGCGGTCCTCGCCATCCTCGCCGGCGGCGCCGTGGCGATCCGCCTCTCCCACTCGCTGCCGACCGTCGTCGCCTTCAGCGGTGGCATCGTCGTCGCCGTCGCGCTGCTCGAGGTGCTGCCCGAGGCGATCGAGAGCATCGGCGAGGCCCACGACGCGGTGCCGCTGGTCGCGATCGGATTCCTCGCCTTCTTCCTGCTCGAGCGGGTGCTCGTCCTCCATCACCGCGACGACCCCGAGCAGGCGCGAGCCCATCACCACGTCGGCGTGCTGGGCGCCGCCGGGCTCTCGCTGCACACGTTCACCGACGGGATCGGGATCGGCCTCGCGTTCAGCGTCGACACCGAGACCGGGTTCCTCGTCCTCCTCGCGGTGGTCAGTCACGGCTTCGCCGACGGGCTGAACACGGTCAGCTTCGTGATGAGCCAGTCGGGCGACCTCTCGCGGGCAAAGCGGTGGCTGCGGATCGACGCCCTGGCCCCCCTGGCCGGCGCCGCGGTCGGCTCGCTCGTCTCCGTCTCCGACCAGACCCTCGGCTACTTCCTCGCCGTCTACGCCGGCTTCTTCCTCTACATGGGCGCCACCGACCTGCTGCCCGCCGCCCACGCTCACGAGCACGACGGCGAGGGCTCATGGCTGCGGGTCGCCTTGACGATCGCGGGCTTTGCCGCGATCTACGGCATCACCCTGCTCGGCCACCCGCACTGAGCCGCGGCGCGAGCGCCAATCGGTAAGTGCCAGGGCGAGGGCGACCGGCACGGTTGCCGGCAGCGTGTCGAGCGCAAAGAAGAGCAGGTCGAACGCGAGCGCGAGAACGACCACGAATAACGTTCCCTCCCGTTGCCGACGGGACGATTTCCGTCGCCTGAAGCCCTGTTCTAGGCCCGTCGGCGACGCAGGTGGCGGAAGCGCCAGGAGACAGCCGACGGTGGCGGCGAGGAAGGCGTCGCCGAAGCCCATCCTGGCGGCGCCGAATTCGAGCACCTGCAGACGCGGCAGTCCGCCGGGGTCGGCACTGACGAGGACGCCGCTGGGGCCCTGCAGTAGCTCGGCGCCGACGAGGAAGGCGTCGATCGCCGCCATCGCGTAGACGCCCCAGCGCAGCCACCGGGCCTGGACAACGGAGACGAGCAGCCAGCCGAGCGCGATGCAGGCGAGCCCCGAGAGCGCCGTAGCCGCGACCTCCCCCGCGAGGGAATCCTGGCCCGCAACGGCGGCGAGGATGAAGAGCGGCACCGCGCCAAGCGCCCACCACGGCCGGGAGCCATGCACCAGCCACCCCAGCGCGAAGGCCGCCAGCGGCGGCACCACGACCAGCGCCAGCCACGCCAGCCCATCCGCCGAGCCCGGCAGCAGCTCGATCCCAAAGACCACGAGGACGATCGACCCGGCCGGCACCAGCGCCCACCACGGGCTCTCCGGCATCCACCCAAACGGCGCCCGCGCCCGCGGCAACGCGACGAGCAACGCCTGCACCAGACTGAGAGTCGCTATCGAAGCTGCAAACGACACCGCGCAACCCTAAGAGCCGATCGGGCGCCCTAAAAGCCGTTCCCGGTAGGGGTGGAACGTCTTGTACTTTTTTTGCGGCGCCATCCTCGGACGGCCGCCTTACTCCTCTTCAAAAAAAGTTAAGTGGAACCCCTGCCGGGAACGGCTCCAGAGTCACTCCCACTCGATCGTGGCCGGCGGCTTAGAGCTGATGTCCAACGCCACCCGGTTCACGTCCCGGATCTCGTTGATGATCCGATTCGACACCTTCTCGAGCAGGTCGTAGGGCAGCCGCGCCCAGTCGGCGGTCATCGCGTCGTCGGAGGTGACGGCGCGGATCACGATCGGGTAGGCGTAGGTCCGCCCGTCGCCCTGGACGCCGACCGAGCGGACGACCGGCAGCACGCAGAACGACTGCCAGAGCTGCCGGTAGAGCTCGGCCGCGCGGATCTCCTCCTGGAGGATCGCGTCGGCGGCGCGGAGGATGTCCA
>DASQDJ010000123.1:0-7344 GCA_035634215.1 Solirubrobacterales bacterium
CGCCCTCGGCCGGCACCAGGTCACGCTTGGATAGCGCGACCAGCTCGGGCAGCGCCTCCAGCCCAGCGCCGTAGGCGGACAACTCCTCGCGCACCGCCTCGTAGTTGGCCACCGGGTCGCCCTCCTGGGGCGCCAGGTCCACCACGTGGACGAGCATCGAGCAGCGCTCCACGTGGGCGAGGAACTCGTGGCCGAGCCCGGCGCCGTCGGCAGCGCCCTCGATCAGCCCAGGGATATCGGCTAGGACCGCCTGTCGGTCTTCGGATTCGATCGTGCCGAGAACCGGCGAGATCGTGGTGAACGGGTAATCGGCGACCTTCGGGTCGGCCCGGGTCAGGCGGGACAGCAGGGACGACTTGCCCGCGTTGGGCAGCCCGACCAGGCCAGCGTCGGCGAGCAGCTTCAGACGCACCTCGATCCAGCCCGCCTCGCCCGCGTTTCCCTTCTCGGCGAAGCGGGGCGCCTGCCGCGTCGAGCTGGTGAACCGCTTGTTGCCGTGCCCACCCCGACCGCCGTGCGCGACGACCGCCCGCTGCCCGACTTCGACCAGATCGATCCGGCTGCCGTCGACGGCTTCGGCCTGCGTGCCGGCTGGGACCGGGATCTCGCGATCCTCTCCCCTCGCCCCGTGCCGGTTCGACCCTTCCCCGTGCCGTCCCCGCCGCGCCCGAAAGTGCTTGCTCCCCCTCAGCGCGCCGAGATCCCGCTTCGACGCGTCGCAGACGAGCACCACGTCTCCCCCGTGCCCGCCGTCGCCTCCGTCGGGACCGCCGCGCGGCACGTGCGCCTCGCGACGGAAGCTCATCGCGCCGTTACCGCCGGCCCCACCCTCGACCCAAATTTTCGCCTTGTCGTGCATGAGTTACGAAAGTCAAAAATTTCGAGACAAGAGTGTCATTTCTGGCTGTGCTCGCCCAAATGGGCGCAATCGACGCTTACAGTCGGCGAGCCGCCTGCGGGCGGCGCGCCCCCGCCGCCGGATGCGGACCCTGGATTGACGAACCGGGAGTGGCGGGTTCGACTCCCGCCGGGGGCGCTATAGTCACAAGTGAGTTCAGGGTCCCCGATTCGTTCGGCGGCAACCCCCGGTTCGTCAAGGCGGCTCTTCGGAGCCGCCTTCTTTTTGCCACCTACTCAGCGACGACGCTGATCGTGCGGCCCTTGCGGCCCGGCTTGAACTCCACGACCCCTTCGCGGGTCGCGAAGATCGTGTGGTCGCGGCCGAGCCCGACGCCGTCGCCTGGCCAGAAGCGGGTGCCGCGCTGGCGGACGATGATCTCGCCACCGGTCACCTTCTGGCCCGCGAAGACCTTGACCCCGAGCATCTTGGGGTTCGATTCACGGCCGTTGCGGCTGGAGCCGAGTCCTTTCTTATGAGCCATCGTCGTCCTTTTTAGCAGCCGCTTTTTTCTCTTTTTTGGCGGCGGCTTTGCGGGCGCCCATTTTCAACTCGGTGATCTCCAGTTTCGTCAGCTCCGAACGGTGGCCGGCGCGGCGGCGGTAGCCCTTCTTGGGCTTGTATTTGAAGACCTTGATCTTCGGGCCGCGCAGGTGCTCGGCGACTTTCGCCTCGACTTTGACCTTCTCGAGCTCTTTCGGGTCCGCGACGACGTCGTCGTCGCGGAACATGACGGCGCGGAGGGCGATCTTGTCCCCCTCCTTGGCGTCGAGCCGGTCGACAAGCAGCGAAGCGCCCTTCTCGACGCGGTACTGCTTGCCCCCGGTCTCCACGACCGCGTAGGCGCTGGTGCTTTTGCTGGTGCTTTTGCTCATGGTCTATTTGCCGCTCTTCGAAGTGGCGCTGGACCTGCCGCGACCGCCCCTGCGGCCGCGACGGCCACTGCGTGAGGCGGAAGATTCTAGAGCCTCGGGATCGTTGCCGTTGGCCGGCTCGTCGCCGTTGGCCGACCCGCCGCCCAGCAGCGAGGCGACCGCCGCCGCCCGCTCGACCCGCTCGATCCGCACCATCTTGCGCTCGCCGACGAAACGGCCGCCGCCGCTGACGCTGACGATGTAGGAGTCGATCCGGGCCACCGCGTCGTCGGCGTTGTACATGTGCGGCTCCTCGATCTTGACCAGCACCTCCTCGCCGACCTTGAAGGGCAGCGCCCGCTCCTCGATCTCGGCGCGCGTCCCCGCCTCGACCAGCTCGAAGGTCTCGATCCCGAGCGCGTCGCCGCCCTCGAAGTGGAACTGCTTGCCGGTCTCCTCCTCCAGCTCGGCGAGGCCGGAGTCGGCGTCGATCAGCTCGGCCGCGACCTTCGGGTTGACGCGCAACAGGAACGCCTCGGCCTCGCGGGTGGCGAGGTCGCGCAGCTTCCGCAGCCCATCGAGCGCGACGGTCTCCGCCGAGAGCACGACGCCCTGGCCGTGGCATGTCGGGCACGGCCCGGTGAGGATCTCGCGCACACCGTCGGTGATGTTCTGCCGCGTCATCTCGACCAGCCCGAGCGGCGAGACCTCGACCACGTAGCTCTTCGACTTGTCGGCGTCGAGCGCTTTGCGCAGCGTCTTCAGGACTTTGTCGCGGTTTTTTGCCCGCGCCATGTCGATGAAGTCGATGACGATGATCCCGCCGATGTCGCGCAGCCGCAGCTGCCGCACGGCCTCCTCGGCGGCCTCGGTGTTGACTTTCGTGATCGTCTCCTCGAGGCCGCCTTTGCCGCGGCCGGTGAAGGAGCCGCTATTGACGTCGATCACGGTCAGCGCCTCGGTGTAGTCGATGATCAGGTAGCCGCCGCCTGGCAGGTCCACGCGGCGCTCCAGGGTCGACTCGATCTCCTTGTCGACGCCCCATTTCTCCAGCAGCGGCTTGCGGCCCTCGTAGAGCTCGACTTTGTCGACCAGCTCCGGCGCCGTGCGCTGGAAGAACTTGGTGACCCGCTCGAACTGCTTGGGCGAGTCGATCACCGCCGTTTCGAAGTCGGAGAGGAAGACGTCGCGCAGGACCCGCACCGGCAAGTCGGCCTCCTGGAAGACGAGGCCCGGCGCCTTGGTCTTCTCCCTGCGCTCCTCGACGACGGCGTTGAGCTTGTGCAGGTAGCCGATCTCACGCACGAAGTCGGATTTCTTGGCGCCGTGCGCGGCCGTGCGGACGATCAGGCCGCCCGGCCCCTTGTAGGTGCGGGCGACCATCTTGCGCAGCCGGTCGCGCTCGGAGTCCGAGAGCCGCCGGCTGACGCCGACGCCCTCGCCGCGGGGGTCGTAGACCAGGTAGCGGCCGGCGATCGACAGCTGCATCGAGAGCCGGGCGCCCTTCGACTTGAGCGGGTCCTTGACCACCTGGACCAGGATCTCCTGGCCCGGCTTGATCAGGTCGCTTATCCGCGGGCCTTTGCCCTGGCCGCGCTTCGGGGCCTGTTTGCCGTCGGGCGTGACGATCTCGTCGACGTGCAGGAAGCCGTTGCGCTCGAGGCCGATGTCGACGAAGGCGGCCTCCATGCCGGGCAGGACGTTGTCGACCTTGCCCTTGTAGACGTTGCCGACGATCGACCGCCGGCCGCGCCGCTCGATGTAGAGCTCGGCGACGTCGCGTTTGCCGCCTTTGGTCTTCGACTCGAGGACGGCGACACGGGTCTCGCCGCGATCGGCGGACACCAGGATGGTTTTTTTCATTGATTCAGCTCAGTTCAGGTAGAAGCCCTGCTGGCCGAGGCGCGCTTGCATGTGGATGCTCTGCAGGACTCCCAATGCCAGGAACGTCGCCAGCACGGAGGAGCCCCCGTAGCTGAGCAGCGGCAGGGGGATCCCGGTGATCGGCATGATCCCCAGGTTCATCCCCACGTTGACGAAGACCTGGAAGATCAGCATGGCGGCGATGCCGCCCGCTGCCAGGGTTCCGTAGGAGTTCTTCGAGAGCGTCATGATCCGCAGCGCCCGCCAGAGCAGCAGGGCGTAAAGGGATAGGACCAACGCGGCTCCGGTGAACCCGTAGCGCTCGCCGATCACCGCGAAGATGAAGTCGGTGTGGCGCTCGGGAACGAAATCGAGCCGCGTCTGGGTGGCCAGGTCGCCGCGTCCGGTTATCTCCCCGGATCCGATCGCGATCTTGGCCTGGTTCTGCTGGTACCCCGCGGCCGCCGGGTCCCCACTGGGATCCAGAAAGGAGGTGAGCCTCTCTTGCTGGTATTCCTTGAGGACCGGCACCCCCACAGCGGGGGCGAGCGCGAGGACGACCGCGACGAGCGCCGCGATCGAGCCGCCGATGATGGCCAGGTGCGTCCAGCGGACGCCGCCTACGTACATCACGGCGAGGGTGATCACCCCGAACACCAGTGAGGTGCCGAGGTCGGGTTGAAGGAAGACGAGGGCGGCGGGAGCGAGGCCGAGGCACAGGTAGCGAACCGTACGCTGCCGGTCGGAGCCTCGCCGCGCGCCGTCGATCACGAAGCCCGCGAGCGCCAGGATGAGCAGGAGCTTGCCCAGCTCCGACGGCTGGAAGCTGAAGAAGGGCAGGTCGAAGGCGCGCCGCGAGCCGCGCGCCGCGAAGCCGAAGACGAAGACGAGCGCGATCGAGACGCAGAGGAAGGTGTAGATCCCGACCCGCAGCTCGCGAAAGCGCGAGTAGTCGACCCGGGCGAGCGCGTACATGCCGATCAGCCCAAGCGCCACGTAGACCGTCTGGCGGTCGGCGAAGTAGCCGGGGTCCCCCGGGACGTCGCCGCGCGTGGCCTCGCTCAGCACGAAGACGCTGAAGGCGGCCAGCGCCAGCGATGCGAGGAAGAGCGAGCCGTCCATGTAGGGCAGGCCGAGCCGCTCGGCGATGCTGGGCCGGGCGGTGAACGCCTCGGGGCGGGCCTGTCTGGCGCGGGTCGCGTACATGCTCACTCGATCGCCCCGCCGCCTTCGGCCGGCTTCGCCTCTTTCTCGAAGTGCTCGGAGAGGATCTGGAGCGCGGCCGGCGCGGCCGTGTCGGCGCCGAAGCCGCCTTCCTCGAAGGTGACCGCGACGACGATCTCCGGGTCCGGATACGGGGCAAGCACCACATACCATGACTGATCGCCGTACGGGGGGCGCTCGGCCGTGCCGGTCTTGCCGGCGACGGGCACCGGGAAGCCGCCGAAGACACCGGTGGAGGTCCCGTTGGGCCCCTGTGCCGCGGCGTGCAGCCCGTCGAGGATCGTCTGGCGCCATTCGGGGTCGATCGGAACGTGACGGGCGGGGGGCGGATCGATTTCCCGCAGCACCCGCCCCTGCGGGTCCTCTACCCGCAGGCCGACGTGGGGGCGCGGCACGGTGCCGCCGTTGGCGATCGCCGCGTAGGCGACCGCCATCTGCAGCGGGTCCGCCTGCAGGCCGCCCGGGCCGACCGAGAGGTTGACGTTGTCGCCCGCCGACCAGGGGCGGTCTTCGACCGTCAGCCCTTCGCGGCGCAGCTCTTCGTGCCAGGAGCGGCTCGGCAGCAGCCCGGGCTGCTCGCCGGGCAGGTCGATCCCGGTCTCATGGCCGATCGCGATCCGGCGCGCCCACTTCTGCAACGCGTTGCCGGGATACATGCGGTCGCCGAGCGTGTAGTAGTAGACGTCCGAGGAGACTTCGAGCGCCCTTTCCATCGCGATCGGGCCGTGGGCCACGCCGCCGGCGTTCTGGAAGGTGATGCCGCCCAGGGTGAAGGCGCCGTCGTCTTCGATGATCTCGGTCGGGGTCACCTCGCCGCTGGCCAGCGCCGCGATCGAGGTGATCGGCTTGAAGGTCGAGCCGGTCGGGTAGGCCCCGGCGATCGCCCGGTTGGTCAGCGGCGACGAGATCGGGTCGCGGAACAGTTCGTCGACCTCGCGCTGGGTGGGTTCGGTGAGGACGGCTGGGTCGAAGGTCGGGTTCGAGCCCATCGCGAGGATCGCGCCGTCCCGCACGTCCATCGCCACGTAGGCGCCCGGGAGCCCGGTGCCCGACAGAGCCGCGTCGCCCGCTTCCTGCAGGCTCGAGTCGATCGTCAGGCGCAGGTTCTCGCCGGGCGTCGGCTCGACCTCTTTCAGCTGGCCGCCCGGAGTCGGCCGGCCCATCGAGTCGACCTGGATCACGGTCGCTCCGGGGCGGCCACGCAGGACCGGGTCGTACTGGTACTCGACGCCGTCCTTGCCGACGAAGTCGCCGGGCTGCAGGCCGCGGTAGCGGGCTTCCCCCAGCTCTTCTTCGTCGACCTCGCCGGCGTAGCCGAAGAGGTGGGCGGCGAGCGTCCCCTGCGGGTAGTCGCGAACGAAGACCCGCCGCACCTCGACGCCGGGGAAGCGGTCCTGGTTCTCCTGCAGGTAGTAGACGAGGTAGCGGCCGACGTCGCTCTTCAGGGTGACGGGCGCGGCGGGCGCTTCGGCGAGCTCCTCGCGCATCGTGCGGCGGACCTGCCGCAGGCCCATCCCGGCGAGGTCGCCGAGCCGGCGCAGCTCGGCGCGCCGCTCGGCCTCGTCGGCCGGCAGTTTGCGCGGATTGACCTGGAGGGCGAGGCTGGTGCGATTGTCGACCAAGACCTCGCCCTCGCGGTCGAGGATCTCGCCGCGCGGTGCCGCGACCCGGTACTCACGGGTGCGGTTGTTGTTCGCCTCCGCCAGGTACTCCTCGCCGTTGACGACCTGCAGCGTCCAGAGGCGGAAGAAGAGAATCCCGATGAGGACGAGGCAGAAGCCGCCGAGGACGGCGATGCGCAGGGCCAAGCGATTGGTCATCGCCGGCCCACGCTGGTCGGATCGCAGGTACACGGCTAGCTCACGTCCCCAGCACCGTCGGCTGACGCCGTCGCGTCACCCGCGGCTCCTCGACCAGCGCCGCGCGCAACAGCCTGCAGAGGGCCACGTAGATCGGCCAGCCCAGGAAGAAGGCGAAGATCCCCTTGAGGACGATGTCGCGAACCACCAGCAGGCTGATCGGCGCGTCGACGCCGAGCGTCAGCTGGACGAGAGCGAAGCCGAGCTCGGCGACGACGGTCAGCCCCATGCAGAGCAGGCCCGCCACCAGGGCGCCGCGCAGCGCGAGCCGTTCCCGCAGCAGTCCCGCCAGGTAGCCGACGCCGAGCAGGACCAGCGAGGAGCCGCCGAGCGACTCGACCAGCGAGCCGTCGAGCAGCAGGCCGATGCCGAAGCCGGCGACGGCGCCGGCCATCGCGCCGCCCAGCAGGCCGAGCACGACCACGACCGCCGGCAGCACGTCGGGGCTCACCCCGAACACGGTGACCCGCGAGAAGAACGAGATCTGCAGGAGGACGGCGAGCAGGCCGATCGCCGCCAGCCGGGCGAAGATCCTCGGCGTGACGATCACCGCGCGCCCCCGGTCAACACTTGAACGACGTCGAGGTTGGCGAGATCGGCGTAAGGTCGCAGGTGGACCTGCTGGCTCGCCTCCTGGGTGACGATC
>DASQDJ010000124.1:0-2935 GCA_035634215.1 Solirubrobacterales bacterium
CTACTCCGAGGACGGCATCCACGAGATGAGCAGGGGCACCCTCCCAGACCGGAAGGAGCTTCCGCCGCAGCCGGACGGCGGAAAAGCCCAGCGAGCCGAACAGCGCCGCCAGGAGGGCGATGCTGAGGATGTAAGAGCCCGCGCTAACCACGGGGCGCTCCGATGCGCTGGCTCAGCCGCCGAGGCCGCGAACGACGATCGGCGTCTCGCCTTCGGCGACCATGCCCTGGGCGCGCGCCCTGCGGACGATCTCGATCGGGTCGTCGGCGCTCTGGATGCGCCGGTGCAGCCGCTTGTTCTCGCGCAGCAGCTCGTGGAATTCCGCTTTGGCCGCCGTCGTCGCGGTGTAGGTCCTGACCAGGTCGATCGCCGGGTTCAGGTAGGAGTAGAGCACCGCCGCCAGCACCAGCGTCAGCGCGATGCGGCCGACGCGGTCCCAGCGGATGCGGCTGCCGGCGCTGCGCGGCGCCGGCCTGCGGCGGGCGGCGGGGCGTCGTTTGGGCTTGGAGGCCCTCGCGGGCTGGCGCCGGGCGCTCGTCTTCCGGGGCCGGGCGGACGCTGCCATACCCGGTCCTACGCGGCCGAGCGCCGCATTCCTGCATCTAGCCGCGACGCTGGGCGAACGCGTTCAAACCGGGGAATTCAGCGCTGGAGCCCAGCTCCTCCTCGATCCGCAGCAGCCGGTTGTACTTGGCGACGCGATCGGAGCGCGAGGGGGCGCCCGTCTTGATCTGGCCGGCCCCCGTCGCGACGGCCAGGTCGGCGATCGTGGTGTCCTCCGTCTCCCCCGAGCGGTGCGAGATGACCGCCGTGTAGCCGGCGTCGCGCGCCACCCGGATCGCCTCGAGCGTCTCGGTCAGGGTGCCGATCTGGTTGACCTTGACCAGGATCGAGTTGCCGACCCCCAGCTCGATCCCGCGACGCAGCCGCTCCGGGTTGGTCACGAAGAGGTCGTCGCCGACCAGCTGCACGCGCTCGCCGACCCGCTCAGTGAGCAGCTTCCACCCGTCCCAGTCCTCCTCGTCCATGCCATCCTCGATCGAGACGATCGGGTAGCGCGAGCAGGCGTCCTGCCAGTAGGCGGCCATCTCCTCGGCCGAGAGCGTGCGCCCCTCGTGCTCGAGCACGTAGGAGCCGCCCTCGTAGACCTCGCTGGTGGCCGGGTCGAGCGCGATGAAGACATCGGTCCCCGGCTCGTAGCCAGCCGCCTCGACGCCGGCCAGGACCGCCTGCAGCGCCGCCTCGTTGGAGTCCAGGTCGGGCGCGAAGCCGCCCTCGTCGCCGACCGCCGTCGAGAGACCCTTCGAGCCGAGGCTCTTCTTGAGGGCATGGAAGACCTCGGCGCCGACCCGCAGGCACTCTGAGAAGCTCGAGGCGCCGGCCGGGACCACCATGAACTCCTGGAAGTCGACCGAGTTGTCGGCGTGGGCGCCGCCGTTGAGGACGTTCATCATCGGCACCGGCAGAAGCGTCGGCTCGCCGCCCCCGTAGAGCTCGGCGAGATAGCGGTAGAGGGGCTGCCGGGAGTCGGCGGCGGCGGCCTTGGCGGCCGCGAGCGAGACGCCGAGAAGCGCGTTGGCGCCGAGCCGGCCCGTGTTCGGGGTGCCGTCGAGCTCGATCATCGTCCGGTCCAGCCCCCCCGGCGCGGAGGCGCGGGCACCGGTCAGCGCCGCGGCGATCTCGCCGTTGACGTGGGCCACGGCGCGGGAGACGCCCTTGCCCGCCCAGGCATCGCCGCCGTCGCGCAGCTCGACCGCCTCGAACTCGCCGGTCGAGGCGCCGGAGGGAACCGCGGCCAGGCCCCGCGCGCCCGACTCCAGGACCACTTCGACCTCGACGGTCGGGTTGCCGCGCGAGTCGACGATCTGGCGCGCGTGGATGGAGGAGATGGCGCTCACGGGGGCGGCAGTCTATTCGGCCGGGCGGAGGCGGCGCCGCGTGCTATTCGCCGGCGGGCGGGGCTTCGCCTTCCGGCGCGGCGCCTTCGGGAGCGGCGCCTTCGGGGGCGCCCCCGCCGGGGACGACCGTTCCCTGTTCGCCCGCCGCGTCAGCGGCTTCCGGGTGCGGGCGCTGGACGAACGCTTCGCCTTCGGGCTGCTGCGGGGTGATGGTCCCCGGCAGCGCCGGCCGGTTGAAGGTGACCGGGGCCGGGCATTCCGTCGCCGGCACCTCCGGGTCCTCTTCGTAGCAGGCGGGCGGCGCGTTTTCGGGACGCCCCGAGCCCTTGAAGTTGGCGCACAGTTTGATCTCGAAGCCGTCGGCGCAGAAGGTGCGGGACTCCCACTTGCTCTGATAGCCGGCGATGAATTCGCCGAAGTACGCCTGCTGTTCTTCCTGTTCCAGGGTGCCGATGATTTCGGCTTCCGCTTCTTTCAGCGATTTGGCTTTCGCCGGGTTCAATTTGGCGACTTCGAGGACGAAGTAGTTCTGTTCGACTTTGACCGGGCCGATCACTTCGTTGGTGGCGGCGTCGAAGATCGGGCGTTTCAGCGGCTCGGGCAGGAATTCCTCCTGGATCCCCGGCTGCAGCCCGCCTTTGCTGGCGGTGGTGGGGTCCGAGGAGTATTTTTCCGCGGCTTTTTTCCACCCGGCAGGGGAGTTGTCTTTGAGGAGCGCCGCTTTCGCCGCTTCGGCTTTCGCTTTGTCCGGGTTGACGACGACGCGGACGTCGCGGCTTTCTTTTTCGGTGAACTGCGAGGCCTTTTCTTCCTCGTAGTACGCCTCGATCTTGGCGGAGTCGGGTTTCGGCGCTTCTTCGGTGACTTTCTGCTGGATTTCCGTGCTCAGGATCTGCAGCTTTACGAGCCTGTCGACTTCCTCCTGGGTGTATTTGGATTCCTCCAGGAATTTGCCGTAGGCCTGCGGCGTCGGGAAGCGTTCTTTTTTGATTTTCGCCAGTTCTTTCTCGACCTGGCCGTCGGTGACGGTGATCCCG
>DASQDJ010000125.1:0-1503 GCA_035634215.1 Solirubrobacterales bacterium
GAGATCGTCGTCGGCTACTCGTCTTACCCGACCGAGCAAATCGCCGAGAACGCCAACCGCTTCCGCCAGCTCGGGCTCGGCTACGCCAACCTCGGCGCGCTGCTGATGTCCGACGGCCTCCCCTACGACTCCGACGAGGGACGCAACGTCGCCGCGGCGATCACGGCGCTGATGACCGGCCGCGCCTACCGCCAGTCGGCGCTGATCGCGGGTGGCGCGACCGGCCCGTACGACGAGTTCGAGAAGAACCGGGAGCCGCACAACGGCGTCATGCGGATGCACCGCGACGCCTCCTACGAGGTCGACCCGACCGGGATCAAGGGCGAGTTGCTCGAGGCCGCGCAGCGGGCCTGGGACGAAGCGGTCGAGCTCGGCGAGGAGCACGGCTACCGCAACGCGCAGGCGACGGTGCTGGCCCCGACCGGGACGATCAGCTTCCTGATGGACTGCGACACGACCGGGATCGAGCCCGACTTCTCGCTGGTCAAGTTCAAGGAGCTGGTCGGCGGCGGGCAGATGACGATCGTCAACCAGTCGGTGCCGCTGGCCCTCGAAGCGATGGGCTACTCCGAGGCCGAGATCGACCAGATCAACGCCCACATCAAAGAGAAGAACACGATCGTCGGGGCCCCTGGCCTGAAGGACGAGCACCTGCCGGTCTTCGACGTCGCGGTCGGCGAGCGGGCAATCTCCCACACCGGCCACATCGACATGATGGCGGCGACCCAGCCGTTCATCTCCGGGGCGATCTCGAAGACGGTCAACCTGCCGCAGACGGCCACGGTCGAGGACATCGCCGACGCCTACACCCGCGGCTGGAAGGGCGGCCTCAAGGCGCTGGCGATCTACCGCGACGGCTCGAAGACCGCGCAGGCGCTGCGCACCGACGCGCAGAAGGAAAACGAGGCCGAGGCGGAAGTCGAGATGGCGCAGCCGGTGCGCAAGAAGATGCCGCGCGAGCGCGAATCGATCACCCACAAGTTCTCGATCGGCGGCCACGAGGGCTACATCACCGCCGGCAAATACGAGGACGGGACGGTCGGCGAGATCTTCCTCACCGACATCGGCAAGGAGGGCTCGACGATGCGCGGGCTGCTCAACGCCTTCGCCACCGCGATCTCGCTCGGCCTCCAGTACGGGGTGCCGCTGGAGACCTTCGTGCGCAAGTTCAGCTACATGCGCTTCGAGCCGGAGGGCATCACCGGCAACCCGGAGATCCCCTTCGCGAAATCGATGCCGGACTACATCATGCGCTGGCTCGGCAGCCGCTTCATCGACGACACCGACGTTCTCGAGGACCTGGGGATCATGACCGCCGAGGTCCGGGCCAAAAAGGACACCGAACAGCTCGGCCTCGGCATCGCCACCGACACCGCCGGCCCCGCCAACGGCAACGGCCACTCCAACGGCGGCGGCGGCAACGGAGCGCCGAAGCCGGCGGCCGCGGCGATGACCGAAACGCCCCCGGTCCGCCCGGCGAAGATGCAGGGCCTCGACCTCGGC
>DASQDJ010000126.1:0-2426 GCA_035634215.1 Solirubrobacterales bacterium
AACACCAGCGCATCCGCCAGTACCGCGGCGGCCACGACGAGCGTTGGGGCGGGGTGACGATCAACATCGACAACAACTACGTCGAAGGCGGTACCGCCGGCAACGCGACCCCGTCGGCCAGCGATGACCCGAAAGGCAAAGTCGACCTGGTCGAATCGCCGCTGCCGGGCCAGCTCCGCGTCAGCGGTTGGGCCTTCGACCCGAGCGCACCGGGCACGCCGGTCGCGATCCGCGTCTACGTCGGCGGCAAGGCCGGCAAGCGCGGCGCCGTGCGCCAGGAGCTGGGGCCGGTCGCGACGCAGCACCGCCCCGACATCGCGGCGCTCTTCCGCGCCTCCGGCGGCCTCGGCGGCTTCGACGTCAGCTTCCCGACCGCGAAGACCGGCCGCGAGCGGGTCTGCGCGTACGCCGTCAACCTCGGCCCGGGCGTCGACAAGCAGCTCGGCTGTCGCGCGGTCGGCGTGCGACGCCCGCTCTCGCTGCTCGCGGCCGCGGGCGGCCCGCGCGCGATTCGCCTCAGCGTCCGCTGCGACTGGCCGGCGACCGTCCAGTGCCCGGGCCAGGTGACGCTGCGGGCGCGCAAGCGGGTGAGCCTCGGGCGGGGCAGGACGCGAGTCGTCCAGCTGGCGATCGCCCGCCGCCCACTCCGCCTCGCCGGCGGCAGCTCCGCCTCCTTCCGGGCCCCACTCAACCGGCGCGGGATCGAGCTGATCCGCGAGCGCGGCGAGCTGCGGGCGAGGCTGGTCGTCGCGGTGCCGGACGCGCGCGTCGTCCGCTGGGTCGAGCTGCCCTAAGCCCTCGCGGCGAGGGCGGGGCGACCATCTAGAGTGCGCGGCCGGTGAGCCGACGCGACCAGATCAAGCTCAGCGACGAGGAGCTGCTGGAGCTGCTGGGGGAAGAGCGGATCGCGATCGTCTCGTCGAACGGGCCGCGCGGCTGGCCCCACTCGATGCCGCTCTGGTTCGTGCCCCGCGACGGCGAGGTCTGGATCTGGACCTACGCCAAGTCGCAGAAGGTGCGCAACCTCGAACGCGACCCGCGCGCCACCGTGCTGGTCGAGGCGGGGCATGAGTACGGCGAGCTGCGCGGCACGATGATCGAGGCCGAGGCGCGGATCCACCGCGACTTCGAGACCGTGATCGGGTTCGCGGAAGAGCTGACCGTGCGCTACGCGGAGGGCCTCTCCTCCGTGGAGGGCGACGCCAAGGCCGCGCTCGAGGCGCAGGCGCCGAAACGAGTCGCGATCCACTTCGCGCCCACCCGGATCGCGACCTGGGACCACCGTAAGCTGGGCGGCCGCTACTGACCGAAGGAAGGACCGAGAAGACCAGATGAGAACGCCGAAGACCGCCCTCGCAACCCTCCTCGCCTCGCTCGTGGGGCTCGCCTCGCTGGTCGCCCTCCTCGTGCCGGCGCCGGCGCAGGCCGTGCCGCGCAGCTTCTTCGGGATCGCCCCTCAGCACCCGCCGACCGCGGCGGACGTCGAATACATGCGCGCCGGGCGGATCGGCAGCCTGCGCTGGCCGCTCGCCTGGGGGACGATCCAGCTCGACCCCGAGACCTTCGTCTGGGAGAGCTTCGACGAAGTCGTCGCCTCGGCCGCCCGCCAGCGCCTGCGCGTGCTGCCGTTCGTCTACGCGACGCCGGGCTGGCTTGCCGGCAAGTACACGACGCTCCCGGTCAACAACGCCCGCCAGCGCCAGACCTGGGCGATCTTCCTGCAGGCGGCGGTCGAACGCTACGGGCCGGGGGGCAGCTTCTGGGTCGAGCACTCGCCCAGCTCCGGCGACTTCATCCCCGAAGTCCCGATCCGCCAGTGGCAGGTCTGGAACGAGGCCAACTTCTTCTACTTCGCCAAGCCCGCCTCCCCGGGCCGCTACGCGCGTCTGCTGAAGATCGCCCACAAGGCGATCAAGCGCGCCGACCCGGGCGCCGAGGTGATCCTCTCCGGCCTCTTCGCCGAGCCGAACGCGAAGCCGCCGAACGGGATGGACGCGGTCGACTTCCTCGACCGCCTCTACGCCGTGCCCGGCATAAAGCGCTACTTCGAATCGGTCGCGCTGCACCCCTACTCCGAAGACGCGGCGACGCTGCGCCGGATGACCGAGGGCATGCGCGAGGTGATCCTCGACAACCGCGACCGAGGCGCCCGCCTCTACATGACCGAGATGGGCTGGGGCTCGCAGAACAACCCCAACCTGGTCAGCTTCGAGCAGGGCGTCGGGTTCCAGATCCGCGAGATGCGCCGGGCCTACCGGTACCTGATCGCGAACCGCCACCGGCTCAACCTGAAGGGGACCTACTGGTTCACCTGGCGCGACCGGCGCGGCGCCTGCAACTTCTGCGACTCGACTGGCTTCTTCCGCCAGAGCGAACGGCTGCGGGCCAAGCCCGCCTGGCACGCGTTCGTCGACCTCACCGGCGGC
>DASQDJ010000127.1:0-9188 GCA_035634215.1 Solirubrobacterales bacterium
GGTGGCGATCAGCGCCCTGGGGGCTACGAGCGCTGTGGCGACGACCGGCGGGCACTTTACGTCAGAGGCGGCCCATACGATTCTGCGAGGCACTATCGGCGGAAATCATGCGATCGCGTACTCGAGCGACGGCGGGACGCCAATCTCGTGCTCGGAAACGCTTTTCGCGGGGACATTCGCGTCCAATACAGTTACTGAACTCGCGGTTGCTCCATCGTACGCAGGGTGCAAAACAGAAGGTGGCACCGCCATACCCAGCCATATGAACGGGTGCGAGTATCGGTTTACAATCGGCAGTAACGCTGATAGCGACAATACAGTGCACTTGGCGTGCCCCACGGGGAAACAAATGGAATTCACACACCCAAGCTGCACGCAACGAGTTCCACCACAAACACCCGGCGGTGGTGTCGCATACACAACAATATTTGAAAGTGGAAAACATGCCTTAACAGTGGATGTGACACTGAGTGGAACAACAGTTCATTATGAGAGTGGAATCTGCACGTTCCTTGGCACAACCCACACCGCCACTGTCACGGGGTCCTTTACACTGACCGGAACGAACGCAGAAGCTACTCCTGTCAGCATCACAGCGACAGGCGGAGAAGGCCCCCCGCCGGTGAAATTTCGAAACGAAGTCGCTCACGTCGGAGTTACAGGCTCGAGTACGAGCACGATGACGTTCGGCGCCCTTCTTGGCTCTGTCGAATGTGCAACCGGAACGCTGGACGGCACAACGACCGCCACGTCATCGACTGAATTGACAGTCAAACTGGCTTACTCGGGCTGCAAAGGCACCGGCCGAGAAGTGACAACGCATATCAACGGCTGCGCTTACATCCTGAAAGTCACAGGCGTCGGCACCGATGGCCAAGTCACGATCGAGTGTCCGACCGGGAAATTGATCGAAACAACAATCGACAAATTTCCGGAAGGATGCACGATCACAATCCCCGCGCAGACTGCCGGTGGAGTGGTCGACTACAAAGAGGAAGGCGCCGGCAGTGGCCGCGACTTGCTGCTGACCTGGACATTGGAAGGCATCGACTACTTCCGCGATGGCTGCGAAGTCGGCGGCCTGGGCAACAACGGCACGATGAGCGGCTCGATCACATTGAGCGGCGAGGACACATCGGGTAACCCGAAAGGGATCTGGATCGAATAGGGGCCTGAGGGGCCGGATCGGGGGCGCTGGGGGGCCGGATCGGCGATGATCCGGCCCTCATGCCCCACCGTCGGCGCCTCATTCGCGTTCCCGCAAGCTCGGCGAACCTCGGCCCGGGCTATGACGCGATGGCCGCGGCGCTGGAGCTGTTCCTGGAGCTCGAGGTGGAGGAGGTCGGCCAGTACTCGTTCGACTCGGGCGGCCTCGACGTGCCGACCGGACGCGACAACCTCGTCGTCCGCGCCTTCGAGACGCTGCACTCCGCCGAGGGGATCGCCTTTCGCCTGAGCAGCGACATCCCGCTCGCTCGGGGCCTCGGCTCCAGCGCCGCCGCGATCGTCGCGGGGCTGGCCGCGGCTGACCACCTGTTCGAGCTGGCCCTCTCCAAAGAGGAGCTGCTGGCCCGCGCGACCGATCTGGAGGGACACCCCGACAACGTCGCTGCCGCGATCTACGGCGGCTTCGTGGTCTGCGGGCAGGACGGCGCGGAGCCGACCGCCGCTCGCTTCGACCCGCCCGGCGGACTGGAGGGCATCGTCGTGATCCCCCCCGACGAGGTCTCGACCGAGCGGGCCCGCGAGGCCATTCCCGCCGAGGTGCCGCTCGCCGACGCCGTCGCCAACGTCTCCTCCGCCGCTCGGCTCGTCCTCGGCTTGCAACGCGCCGATCTCGACCTGGTCGCCGCCGGCCTCGCCGACCGCATCCATCAGCCGCGCCGCCGCAACCTCTATCCGCGCTCGATGGAGCTGGTCGACTCCGCCCGTGGTCTGGGCGCCCTCGGCGCGACGATCTCCGGCGCCGGCCCGACCGTCCTCGTATGGACCACCTGGCAGGACGCCGGCAAGGTCGTCGAGGAGCTCGAGCGCCGCTGCGACGGTTGGGCCGAGGTCCGTCGCCTCCCGTTCACGCCGCACGGCGCCGACGTGCCGGAGCTCTGACAAGGCAACGCAAGGAGGAAGAGATGCCCGACGGCTACTCGATCAAACACCGCGACGAGTTCGAGGTCATGGAGGGCTCCGGCGACGCGACCTGGCTGCTCGCCCGCAAGGCGCTCGGGGAGTCGGCGTTCGGCTTCAACCTGGTCGAGATCGCACCCGGCGGCCAGATCCCCGAGCACGACGAGGCGGGGAGCGGCCAGCACGAGCTTTACGTCGTGCTGGAGGGCGAGGCGACCTTGCGGATCGACGGCGAAGAGCACGCAGCGCCGGCCGGCACCTTCGCCTCGATCGAGCCGCCGCTCAGCCGCACGATCCTCAACCGCTCCCAGGCGCCGGTCACGGCGTTGTTGATCGGCGTCGATCCGGGCGGCGGCTACGAGTCGCCCGGCTGGGCCTAGGCCTGCCCTGTTATCCGTCGTATGCACGGCAAACGGAGCACCGTTGCCGGGGGTTGTCGGCGCCCCTATAATCCGGCAACTTGTCAACCCGTCGCGCGCCCGCTCGGAGAAGGCGCGGAACCCGGGAGGAACAGATGTCCGATACCCAGTCCCGTGAGCTTCACGGCGAGGGTGGGGTGACCCGCTACTCGCCTGAGCGCGCCTATCGGCCGCTCGTCTCGCCGCCCAGCGTCGAGGACAAGGACGCCTGCGCCATCTACGCGTCGGTGCGCAAGGACGCGACGCCAAGCCACGAACCGATCGCGCTGGCGATCCCGGCGCTGCAGAAGATGCTCCACCGCGCCGGCAACGTCGACGGCGAGGGCGACGGCTGCGGGCTGCTGGTCGACATCCCCCGGAAGATCTGGGCCGAGGACGTCCGGGCCGGCGGTCATGACCCCTCGCTCACCCTCGACGACGCTTTCGCCGTCGCCCACGTCTTCATCGAGCGCTCCCAGGACGCCGACAAGATCCGCCACGACGCCCGCGAGCTGCTCGGCCGGGGTGGCTTCCGCGTGCTCGCCGAGCGGATGGGCGTCGTCGACTCGCCGGCGCTCGGCCCGACGGCGCGCGAGGAGGAGCCGCACTTCTGGCAGATCGCCGGCCTCGTCGCCGACACCAGTCGCCGCGACCGGGTCCTCTTCGACCTCCTAATCGAGCTCGAGCGCGAGCTCGGCGTCCACGTCCCCTCGTTCTCGGCGACGACCTGCGTCTACAAGGTGATGGGCGCCCCCAAGGTGCTGGGCGAGTACTACCCCGACCTGCGCGACGAGCGCTTCGAGACGATCGGCTGCTTCGGCCACAACCGCTACTCGACCAACACCTGGCCCTCTTTCAAACGGGTCCAGCCCTTCTCGGTGCTCGGCCACAACGGCGAGATCAACACGATCGAACAGCTGCGCCAGGAGGCGAAGATGCTCGGCGTGCCGATCCAGGCCGGCTCCTCGGACTCCCAGGACCTCAACCGCACTATCGAGACGCTGGTCGCGCGCGACGGCCTGACGCTGGCCGAGGCGATGGAGATGGTCGTGCCGCCGATCGTCGCCGAGATCCGCTCGCTCCCCGATGACCTGCACCCCTTCTACATGTACCTGCGCCAGGCGATGGGGCCGTTCGCGCAGGGCCCTGTCGCGCTGATCGCCCGCCACGCCGACGAGTGCGTCTTCTCGGCCGACGCGATGGGGCTGCGGCCGCTGTGGCAGGTGGAGAGCGCCGACGACTTCGTCTTCAGCTCCGAGCCGGGCGTCGTCCCGGTCTCCAAGATGGTCTCCGAGCCGAAGCCGCTCGCCCCCGGCGAGAAGGCGCTGGTCTCGATCGACCGCGCCGCGAAGCGCTCGACCCTGCGCCCCCACGACTCGATGCTGCGGGTCGTCCGCGACCGCTGGCTGCGCCGCAACGGGACCGAGGCGGCGGCCGGCTACGACCGCGCGCTCGCCACCGGCGGCCCGCTCGACGGCGGCGAGGTGCCCGGCTACTCCGACGCCGGGCCGGAGGAGCCGGTCAAGGTCTCCGACCGCGTCCTCGCCGGCTTCGGCTGGCAGCGCGACGACGTCAAACTCGTCCAGCAGATGGCCTCCAACGGCGCCGAGCCGGTCGGCTCGCTCGGCTACGACGGGCCGCTGGCAGCGCTCTCGCCCGAGCGCCAGAACCTGGCCGACTACTTCAAGGAGACGGTCGCCGTCGTCACCAACCCGGCGCTCGACCGCGAACGGGAGCTCGAGCACTTCTCGACCCGCACCCTCTACGGGCGGCGCCCGTCGATCGATGCCGCCGACCGCGACACGGGCACCGTCGAGGCCTCCTTCCCGGTGATCCTCGGCGGCCATCACGACTTGGCGCCTCTCTCCGACCAGACCTACCGCCGCATCGCGCGCGAGCACCGCACCTACCTGCTCGAGGACCTCTGGGAGGAGTTCCGCGGCCGCGCCGCGGCGCTCGACGTCTCGCTGCTGGAGTCGGAGACGACCCGCGGCGCGATCGAGCGGATCAAGCAGGAAGCGGTCAAGAAGGTCCGCGACGGCGCCGAGCTGCTCGTCCTCACCGACCGCACCGTCTACGAGGCCGACCGCCGCTATCTCGACCCGCACCTGGCGACCTCGGCGGTCGACCAGGCGCTGAAGCTCTACAAGGTCGACCCCGGCGAGGAGAACCTGCGGCGGCGCTGCGGCATCGTGCTGCGCTCGGCCGCCCTGCGCAACGTCCACGACGTGATGCTGGCGCTTGGCCTCGGCGCCAACGGCGTCTGCCCGTACACGATGGTCGAGGTGATCTGCGTCGAGGACTACGAGACCGACATCTCCAACCTCTGCGCCGCCCTGAAGAAAGGGATCGAGAAAGTGATCTCGACGATCGGGATCCACGAGGTGCGCGGCTACGCGCGCCAGTTCTCCTCGATCGGCGTCAAGCCGGAGCTGGCCGAGATCTTCCAGACCGAGGCCTTCGCCGCGTCGGCCAAGGGCGGCGTCGGCTTCGTCGACCTCGACGAGGACACCAACCAGCGCGCCCACGACCTCGCCGGCGACGACGGCGCCAAACCGGCGAAGACGTTCCGCTTCTACCCCAAGGTCTACAAGGCGGCGATCGCGACCGCGAACGGCACCGGGACCTACAAGGAGTACTCGGAGAAAGTGCGCGACCTCGAGCAGGCGAACCCGATCTCGATGCGCCACATCATGGGACTGGTGGGCGATCGGGAGCCTCTGAAGGACCCCAGCGTGGTCGACGCGGGCGTCGGCCACCACGACTACCCCGTCGTGATCTCCTCGATGAGCTTCGGCTCGCAGTCCGAGCCGGCCTTCCGCGCCTACGCGGAGGCTGCCAAGGCGATCAACATCCTCTGCGTCAACGGCGAGGGCGGTGAGATCCGCGACATGTACGGGAAGTACCGCAAGTGGCGCGGCCAGCAGGTCGCGTCGGGCCGCTTCGGCGTCTCGGCGGAGATGCTCAACTCCTCCTACGTCGCCGAGATCAAGATCGGCCAGGGCGCCAAGCCCGGCGAGGGCGGCCACCTGCCCGGCAAGAAGGTCTCCGAGAAGGTCGCGGCGGCGCGTAACGCGGCGCCCGGCACCGACCTGATCTCACCCTCCAACAACCACGACCTCTACTCGATCGAGGACCTCGCCGAGCTGATCGACGAGCTGAAGACCGTCAACCCCGACGTGCGCGTCTCGGTCAAGGTGCCCGTCGTGCCGAACATCGGCACGATCGGCCTCGGCATCGCCAAGGCGGGCGCCGACATCATCACGCTCTCGGGCTTCGAGGGCGGCACCGGCGCGGCGCGCCAGCACGCGCTGCGCCACGTCGGGCTGCCGTCGGACATCGGCACCCGCGCCGTCCACCGGGCGCTGATGGAGGCGGGCCTGCGCAACCGGGTCGAGATCTGGGCCGACGGCGGCTACCGGACCGGCCACGACATCGTCAAGCTGCACTGCCTCGGCGCCAACCGGGTCGGCTTCGGCACCCTGGCCATGGTCTCGCTCGGCTGCACGATCTGCCGCGGCTGCCAGCTCGACACCTGCCACGTCGGCATCGCCACCCAGATCGAGACCGTCGAGCAGGCCCAGCAGCACGGGCTCAAGAAGTTCACGCCGCAGGAGGTCGACCGCGCGGCCGAGAGCAGCGCCCGCTTCTTCCAGGCGATGGGCGAGGAGGTCAAGCAGGTCGTCGCCTCGCTCGGCTACGACCGCGCCCAGGACCTGGTCGGCCGCTATGACCTGCTGGAGCAGGTCTCCCACCACGAGCAGATCGACCTGGCGCCGCTGATCACGCCGCTGGAGGAGTACCTCGACCTGGAGCCGCTCGACCTGCCGGTCGCCGCCGAGGCCGAGGAGCGCGCCGAGGCCGGCCTGGTCGCGGCGCGGCCGATCCGCATGGAGGCCAAGGAAGCCTCGACGCAGATCGCTGCCCTGGCCGGCGACATCTGCGCGGGTCGGACGATCCGCAACGAGTTCCCGCGCCCGACCGACGCCAACGACCGCGTGCTCGGCACCGAGCTGTCCGGGGCGATCGCCCGCTCGCGCATCTTCGAGGACGGCCCCGAGTCCGGCGACGACGTGCTCGCCAGCCTCGAGTTCAACGGCGGCTCGGTCGCCGGCCAGGGCTTCGGCGCCTTCAACGCCTACGGCGTCTCGATCCGGGTAGAGGGCGGCGCCCAGGACGGCGTCGGCAAGACGATGCTGGGCGGCACCGTCTCGGTGCTGAAGGGCAAGGGCGCCAAGGGCAGGCGGCTGAACGGCTCGGTCGGCAAGTCCTTCGCCTACGGCGCCCAGCGCGGCCGCCTCTTCGTGCAGGGCTCGGCCGACTCGCGCTTCTGCATCCGCCTCTCCGGCGCCGACGTGGTGCTGGGCGGCGAGCCGGAGGAGCCGATCGACGACGGCCGCGGCTGCATCGTCGACCGCGCCAATGCCAAGGGCTTCGCCTTCGAGTACATGACCTCGGGCCGCGCCGTGGTGCTCGGCGACATCGGCCCCTGGGCCTGCGCAGGGATGACTGGCGGCCGCGTCTACGTCCGCCAGGGCGCCTTCGGCATCGACCGCGACGCGATCGAGCGGCGGCTCGGCGAGGGCGCCAAAGTCGAGCTGAAAGAGCTCGACGCGGAGGGGCTGCTCGACGTCGAAGACCTGCTCGGCAGCTACGCCGAGGAGCTGCGGGCCACCGGACAGGACGAGGAGGCCGAGCGGGTGCTCGGGCTGGCGGCGGAGGCGCCGCGAAACTTCCTCATGGTGCTGCCGCACAAGGTCCAGGCGGACCCGTCGATCTCGACCGAGTAAGTGCCGACCGCCTGGCCCGCTCCGTCGGCCAGGCGGTCGGCGACCGAGCGCAGCTCTCGCAGCACCTCGTCGAGTAGCTTCTCGACGTTCGTGTACATGCGCCATTCGGCGAAGCGGCGCTCCTGCTCGATCTGGTCGATCCGGCCCTCGAGGCGCAGGAGGCGCTCCTCGACGTGCTCCAGGCGCCCCGGCGCCAGCTCGCCACCGCTTTCCTGCTGGCTGAGCATCTGCTCGATGCTCGAACGGAAGCCCTCGACCTCCTCGCGCAGGCTCTCGCGCGCCTGGTCGGCGGCGGAGGGGGGATCGTTGCCGGCGTGCACCAGCCCGCATGCTAGGGCCGGAGGGCGGCGGAAATTCCGGTTAGGTCTCGATCGCGAAGAGCCGGTAACGGCCGATCTTCAGCTGGTCGCCGTCGGCCAGCTCGCCCCACTCGACCTGCTTGCCGTTGACGAAGACGCCGTTTAGGCTGCGGTCGTCGAGCAGTCGCAGCGAGGCCCCCGCTTCGGAGACGATCAGGGCATGGCGGCGGGAGACGCTGGGGTCGTCCAGCCGCACGTCGGCGGCGACGCTGCGGCCGATCCGCATCCAGCCATGGCCAATCGGAACCACCGTGACGTCGCTACCGTCCTCGTACACCAGATGACGGCTTCCGGCGGGGAGCGAGTCGCGCACCTCCGCGAGCCAGGCCGGCTCCTCGTCGTCGACCGTGGGCCCGAACTCGATCGTCGCCTCGGTCTCGCCGAGCGACTCGAACATGGAGTGACGACGGAAGCTGATGCCGCCGCACTGGGCGCACTCGGGCAGCTTGTCGTCCTGCTGAAGCGAAAGCTGCCAGCCGCATTCGATGCACGAGAACGTGCCTGTGCCAGGTAGAGCGCCCACCGAGTGCCTCTCGGTCGGCGCTGCGGTGAGACTGGCGGAAATGGTCGACTCCCTTCGGTTTCCGGCAGCGCTTCGTGCCCCCGGGTGGGAGGCTGGTACCCCGCCCCCGGTCGCCGCAAACCTGCCGTAGAATCGCCGCGCCGATGGGCCCCGTCAGCGCCGAAGTCGAGATCGACGTATCCCGCGAGCGGGCCTTCGAGGCGATCGCCGACCTCGCCCTGCGGCCCTCTTTCACGGACCACTTCCTCACCGACCTTCACCTGACGCGGATCGACTCCAGCGGCGTCGGCGCCGGCGCCCGCTTCCGCGTCGCGCTGGCGCCTCGGCGGGTCTGGATGGACACCAGCGTCGTCGAGCTGCGGCCTCCTCACAAGGTCGTCGAGCGGGGCAGGGGCGGACGGGCGAACCGCATCCCCACTCACACCGTCTGGGAGCTGGTCGAGGGCCCGGGCTCGCTCACGCGAGTCCGGGTGGCCCACTGGACCGAGCCCTCGAGCCCCGTCGACAAGGCGCTCGAGGCCCTGAGCAGGGCCGCCGCCAGGCAGGAGCGCGCCTGGGGCGAGGCGCTGCGGCGGCTTCGCGACGTGCTCGAGTCCGGCGATGCGCCGCGCGAGCGTCTGACCGTGGCCGGCGGCAATCCACACCCGACCGGTATCCCGTAGAACGCGCCGCGGATCCACCGACGCTATGAGTGGTCGATCCGCGGCACGTCAGGGCGAGCGGCTTTATAGACTCCCGCCGCCGATGTCCCGCCGCCTCTTCCAGCTCCCGGCGCTCGCCGCCGCCGCGTTCCTGCTCGTGCTGTCTCTCGCCGCCGTCGGCTGCGGCTACGAGAGCGAGTCCAAGCACGTCGAGGAGGGTGAGCCGGTCACCCTCGGCGAGCTCAAGTACAACGTGATCTTCTCGCGCTTCCTCAACCCCGACGACAACGAGGACTCGGCCTACCTCGAAGGCCTGCCGAAGCCGCCGCCGGGGTCCGCCTACTTCGGCGTCT
>DASQDJ010000128.1:0-2480 GCA_035634215.1 Solirubrobacterales bacterium
GGCGACGCCGCGCTTGGCGTCCTGGCGGTCTCCGCGGCGACCGGCGAGGGCCTGGAGGACCTGCGCCGCCGCATCCTCGCCGAGCTGCCCGAGGAGGCGCCGGCGCGGCCCCAGGTCGGTGACCTGCGCCCGGCCGAGTTCGAGGCCGAGCACCGGGTCTACCGCCCGGTCGGCGAGGGCGGTTACTGGGTCGAGCGCGAGGACGACGGCGGCTTCCGGGTCCTCGGCCGTGGCGTCGAGCTGCTCTTCGAGCGCCACGACCTCTCCAACGAGGAGGCGCTCGCCTACCTCGAGCAGCGCCTCAACGAGATCGGCGTCATCGCCGCCCTGCGCGCCGCCGGCTTCCAGCCCGGCGACGACGTCCGGGTCGGCGAGCACGAGTTCGAGCTACATCCCTAGGAGGACGTCCTCGCGGCTGTAGTGGCCGACCGAGTCGAACCAACGCTTCGCGCGCAGGCAGGCGCCGAGATCGCACTCGGCGCTGACGATCCCCTCCTCGCCATAGAGCGGGCCGGCCACCACCTCGCCCCAGGTCGGCTCGACGATCGCCGCGCCACCGCGGCCGAAGACCTCGCGGTCGGGGAGCTCGGCGGGAAAGTCCTCCGGGAAGGCCTCCCTCGGAATGAACTGCGGCGCCGAGACGACGAAGGCGCCTGACTCGATCGCGATGTGGCGCATCGAGGCGAGCCAGCCGTCGCTGTCGTCGGCGGTGGGCGCCACCCAGATCTGCGGTCCCGAGCGGTACATCGCGTAGCGGGCGAGCGGCATCCGGTTCTCCCAGCAGATCAGGCCGCCGATCGTCCCCAGCGGGGTGCGGACGGCGGCGAGGTCGTCGCCTGCCCCGATTCCGTGGAAGAGCCGCTCGTGATGGGTCGGCATCAGCTTGCGGTGCTTCCAGGCGATCCCCTCCGGCCCGAGCAGGACCAGCGTGTTGTAGAGCGAGCCCGGCCGCTCGGCTTCGCGCTCGTTGACGCCGATCGCGCAGTGCGCGCCGGTGCGGCGGCAGGCGTCGATCAGCTCGTCGACCAGCGGGCCCGGCACGTCGACCGAGTTCTCCCAGAGTCGCTCCCAAAGCTCGTCGAACCCCGAGAAGCGCGCCGCCGGCGCCGCCCAGGACTGCGACGGGTAAAGCGGCACGAACGCCTCGGGCAGCACGATCAGCTCGGCGCCCTCCGCGCTCGCCCGCTCGATCCACTCGACCGCCTTGGCGATCGACCTCTCCGCGTCGAGAATCGCCGGCGTCGCCTGCACCGCCGCCACTCGGACCTTCCTCGCTTCGCTCACCCCGGCAGCATCCCCTAAGCGTGGATTCGGCACAAGCCCGCCCACCGGGGTGTCACTGGGCCCTCCTAGACTGGCGCTCCTATGACCCTCGTAGTCAAGCTCGGCTCCTCGATCGTCGCCGCCGACGACGGCGAGCTGCGCGTCGACGTCCTCGACTCCGTCTGCGAGCAGGTGGCGCGGCTCGAGCAGGGCGGTGAGCGGGTCGTCATGGTCACCTCGGGCGCGATCGCCCGCGGGCGGCGCCTCCTCGACCTGACCGAGCGGCCGCGGGCGATGGACGAGCTGCAGGCGGCCTCCGCGGTCGGCCAGGGCGACCTCTTCCGCGCCTATGAGTCGCGCCTCCAGGCCAACGGGACGCGGGCGGCCCAGGTCCTCCTCACCGCCGCCGACATAGCCGCCCGGATCAATTACCTCAACGCCCGCCAGACCCTGCGCCGGCTGATCGACTGGGGGGTGGTGCCGATCGTCAACGAGAACGACACCACGGCGACCGACGAGATCACCTTCGGCGACAATGACTTCCTCGCCGCCCAAGTCGCGATCCTGCTCGATGCCCGCCTGTTGGTGCTGCTCTCCAACGTCGAAGGCCTTCACCGCGGCGACCCGCACACCGACCCGAGTGCCGAGCGGATCGCGACGGTGGGCGATTTCGCCGAGCTGGCGGACGTCGAGATCGGCGAGCGCACCTCCGCCTTCGGGCTCGGCGGCATGCGCAGCAAGGTGGCGGCGGCGGAGATGGCGAGCGAGGCGGGGATCGAGGCGGTGATCTGCGACGGGACCACGCCGGGCACGCTAGATGGAGCGGCAGCCGGCGATGCCGTCGGCACCCGCTTCGCTGCCCAACAGGGACGGACGCCGAGCTTCAAGCTTTGGCTGAAGTACGCGAAGAGCGCCCGGGGCCGCCTCATCGTCGACGAGGGCGCCGCCCGGGTGCTGCGCGAGAGCGGTTCCAGCCTGCTGCCGGTCGGCATCGTCGCGGTGCACGGCAACTTCGAGCCGGGCGACGCGGTCGAGGTCGTCGCCGACGGCGCCGTCCTCGGCAAGGGGATCGTCGACTACTCATCGCGCGAGCTGGCGCAGGTCAAGGGGCTGAAGAGCGGTGAGGTGCGCGAGCGGCTGCCACATGCGGCCGACGAGGTGATCCATCGCGATCGGTTTGTGTTGATGTAGCTGTGGGGCGGGGGAGGGTCGGGGGG
>DASQDJ010000129.1:0-5987 GCA_035634215.1 Solirubrobacterales bacterium
CGTTGCCGGTCGCGACACAGGGGACTCCGAGCCGCTCGGCGAGACCGGTCAGCCAGCGGTTGCGGGCGCGGTCGTGGCGCCAGTAGGGGCGCTGCAGCTCGATCCGGAAGCGGTCGCGGCCGAAGGCGGCCAGCAGCCTCTTGGCAAGGGACGCGCCGACCTCCGGCTCGCCGCGCTCCCAGGCCCCGGCGACCGCGCCCTCCCCCGCGCATCCCGAGAGGCACACCAATCCCTCACTGTGCTCTTCCACCTGATCCAAGGTGACGAAGGGCTGTTCGGCGGACCGCCCCTTGTTGTCGCGGGTGTGTGAGTGCGCCGCGGTCAGCAGGCGACAGAGATTGCGGTAGCCGTTCGGGTCTTCGACCAAGAGCGTGAGATGGGTGTCTCTCTGAGTGGGTCGATCGAGGCGAACGGTCACCTCGGCCCCGGCGATCGCCCGCACCCCGAGCCCCTTGCAGGCGTGGGCGAATTCCATCGAGCCCCAGACGCCGTCGTGGTCGGTCAGGGCGAAGGCCGGATAGCCGCGCTCGGCCGCGGCGGCCGCCAGCTCCAGCGGCGTCGAGGCGCCGTCGAGGAAGGAGAAGGCCGAGTGGGCGTGGAGCTCCACGTAAGGGATGTCGCTCATCGGAGAATCGCCTCGCCCACCGCACCCCGTCACGCCTGCTGGCGGTACCAGCGGCCCCGACCGTCACGGAAGACGGTCACGTCCTTGCCGTCGACCAGGGCCAGCTCGAAGTAATGGCGCCACATCGGGCGCAGCGTCCACCAGCGGTCCTCGATCAGCCACTCCTCGCGCACCGTCCCGACCGCGACGCCCTCGACCGCCAGCGGCACCCCTTCGGTGTCGACCTCCACCTTCACCCGCCGCGGGGCGTACAGACGTCGTAGGCCGGGGCTCATCGGCGCCGTTCCAGTTTCGTGTGACTGTGGAGTCGAAGAATTGACCTGGGACGCACACATGTGAAAGCGCGGTCTTTAGCGTCGGGACAGTGGCGTGGCCGCCAAAGATAGGAGAACCGCTTCCCCGAGCAGACGAGGTCTGGTACGAGCGTCGCAAGCTGGAATGGATCCTTGGGGCAGATGGGCACGGGCCGGAATGGAAACGTGTCTTTCGCATCGGGATCGAGGACGCGAACCGAGTTTGGGATCGCATTGCCCAAGCCGTGCCGATGGCTCCCATTACGGAAATCCACGGCAAAGAGGTCGCTGTCAGCTATGGCGTCCTCATCGACATCGCTATCGACGGACGATTCGCTCCGGTTCTCACCGCATGGCACTATGCGGACGAGGCTGCGGCGCCTCGATTGGTCACCGCCTATCCCAAGCCCTACACTCGAAGGAATGGCGATTATGGATGAGGTAGCGATTGGCGATCTTGTTGAACTAACCGAGGCGGTAGATCTTGCCCCGGCCGGAGCCCGTGGTGGCATCGCCGACGTTCTCGATGACCGAGTTATCGTGGAGGTGATGACTCTGCCGCTTGAACCCATCCTCGATCGGATCGTCTTCGTAAAACCGGAGATGCTGCGCATCATCAAGCGAGCCCACCCCCAAACTTGAGCTTGCAAAGTCGCCGGCAACGGGCTCGGCCTCATCGCGCCGGCACCGGGTAAGGAGTCAGCAGCGCCCGCCGCTCCGGCACCCGCGAGGCGGCGTCGACCGGCAGGACCTTGAGCAGCGAGTCGGCGCCCTGGGCGGCGCGGACCTCGCGCAGGGCGGCGCCGAGGCGGCGGCGGCGCGACTCGTCGCCGCGCACCGCGAGCTCGAGCTGATCGGCGGCGCGGGGGCCGAGGCCGATCGAGCGCAGCGAGAGCGAGATGGCTGGTGCCGGCAGCTCCGCCAGCCGCGGCGCCAGCACCGCGCGCAGCACCCGCGGGTGGGCCGACGGCCGCCCCAGGCCCTGGTCGACACTCCAGCTGCCGCCGTCGGAGAGCAGGGCGCCCAAGCGCAGGCCGAGCAGGGTCCGCTCCTTGCGCCGCGGCGCCGCCAGCAGGCGGTCGACCAGCAGCTCCAGCGCCCGCTCCAGCCGGTCGCCGGCGGTCCCCTCCGGCAGCTCGATCTCGACCGCGATCTCCTCGCGGGTGCCGCGTCGGTGGCAGACGAGCAGCTCGTCCTCGCCCCGGGCCAGCCGGAGCGCACGCAGCCCCGACGGCCCGAAGCGATCGGCGACCTGGGCCGCCGAGAGAGCCGCCAGGTGCCCCAGGCTCTCGACCCCCAGGCGCCGCAGCGCCTCGACCAGGTTGCCGGCCTCCCGGTCCGGCAGGCCGAGCCGATCGGCGATCGCGGCGACGGGAACGGCCGAGAGGTAGGCGGCTCTCATACGAACGTATGTTCGTATAGATCTGAGCGGAATTCAACGTACGAAAGGTTTCGATCGGGCCCCGCCGCTTGTCCGGGACGGCAGAGCGGACCCGGGTTGGGCGGTCCGCAATCGCGCAAGATCCGCGGCAACAACCTCGCGACACATTCGGTACCGCCGTATTTACTTTGAACAATTTGCGTTAATCGCTCGGGCATGAGAGCGTGCCGCTCTCCGATGGCCACCGCCGCCCCCAGCCCGACCCGCGCCGCCGTCCGCCTGCGCCACCGGCGCAGCGCCCGCCGCCTCAGCCAGGGCCAGCTCGCCGACCTGCGCGAGGCGGTCCGCCTGGCCCAGGGAATCGGCGACGATCGCGGCTACCAGTACTGGGCCGGCGTCCACGGCCTGCCGCTGCCCGCCTACTGCCAGCACGGCAGCGAGATCTTCCTCCCCTGGCACCGCGCCTACCTCTACTTCTTCGAGAAGGCCCTCCAGGACCGCGTCGACGGCGTCACCCTGCCTTGGTGGGACTGGACCAAGGACCACCAGCAGGGGATCCCGCCCGCCTACGCCCGCGCCCGCGTCGACGGGCGCGTCAACCCGCTCGCCTCCTCGCCGATCCAGCCGAGCGGCCGGCGACGGCCCGACGAGCGTCGCACCTGGCGGCAGCCCGGCGACCCGAGCTGGCTGCCGAGCCCCGAGGAAGTGCGAGCGGTCCGCCGCAACCGCGACTTCTTCACCTTCCAGAACCAGCTGGAGAACATCCACAACGGGATCCACGGCTGGGTCGGCGGCACGATGGGCAGCATCGCGACCTCGGCCTACGACCCGGTCTTCTGGGTCCACCACTGCATGGTCGACCGGGTCTGGTACCTCTGGCAGCTCGACCACCCCGGCGCGCGGCTGCCGCGCCGCTACCTCGACCTGGCGCTGCCGCCGTTCCCGATGACGGTGCGCGACACGCTCGACATCACCGCCCTCGGCTACGACTACGCGGCCGGCACGGCGGCCGTCCCGGGGACGCGCCGTGGTTGACCGCTTCCGCAGCAAACCGCTCGAGCTGCCGGACCCCGAGCACAGCTTCGACCGGGTCGACCTCGTCTTCTACGACGTCGACCACTCCGGCGACTCCTTCGAGGCGCGGATCTTCATCGGCGCCGGGCGCAAGCTGGGGAGGGACGCCGGAATCGACCACCCCGCCTACGCCGGCTCCTTCTACGTCTTCGGCCATGACCGCTGCTACGGCGAGCACGGCCACTGCGAGGTGCGGCGCGACCGCGACGACTTCGACTTCCGCCTTCCCCACCACCTCGAGCCGACGGTGCGGATCGTCACCGTGACCGACGCCGTCAAGCGCCTGCTCGGCGCCGGCAAGCGCAAAGCGGCGGTCGACGTGATCGCCCGCGACCCACAGGGCAAGGCGCTGGAAGCGCTCGACTTCTCCAAACTGCGACTTCTCACCTACGCCTGAGATGCCGGCGCTCGCGGCGAAGGACAACCCGGCGATCCTCGAACCGCCCGCGGGGGTGCGCGAGGAGCTGGGCGGCCTCGAAGCGGCGCTCGACGCCGAGGTGCCAGCCAAGGCGCTCGACCGCAACCTGCTGGTCGCGACCTGGAACGTGCGCGCCTTCGGCGACCTCTCCGACACGTGGGAGCGTGGTGACGACAGCCCGAAGCGCAACCTGGCGGATGCGCTGGCGATCGCCGAGGTCCTCTCCCGCTTCGACGTGATCGCGGTGCAGGAGGCGCGCGCCAACCTGCGGGCGCTGCGACACGTCCTGAAGGCGCTGGGACCCGAGTGGGGGCTGATCCTCACCGACGTCAACCCGCGGCCGAAGGGCAACGACGAGCGGCTGGCCTTCGTCTTCGACACGCGGCGGGTGCGGCCCTCGGGGCTGGCGGCGGAGCTGGTGATCCCAGACGAGTGGCTGCAGAAAGGGAAGATTGCGAAAGGGGCGCTGCGCGAGCAGTTCGTTCGCACCCCCTACGCGGTCAGCTTCATCTCGGGCAGGCAGACCTTCATCCTCGTCACCCTGCACGTCATCTACGGCGACGAGGCCGCCGATCGCACCGGGGAGCTGGCGGCGATCGCCGAGTGGCTCGGCGACTGGGCGCGGCGCACCGCCGAGGACTACAACCAGAACCTGATCTGCCTCGGCGACCTCAACATCGACCGCAAGGGCGATCCCAACTACGAGGCGCTGACCTCGACCGGCCTCGAGCCGCCGGCCGAGCTGGAGGGCCTCTCGCGCACCGTCTCCGACAAGCCCGGCAAGGAGCACTTCTACGACCAGATCGCCTGGTTCACCCAGAAGGGCCGCGCCCAGCTGACCCTTACCTACGAGGGCGCCGGCCACGCCGGCCGCTTCGAGTGGACGAAGCACCTGCTGACGGAGATGGAGGCCCAGGAGGCGTCCTGGCACATCTCCGACCACTATCCGCTCTGGGTGGAGTTCGGGACCTGACGCCGAGGGACTAGCGCAGCTCGCTCGCCAGCTCCGGCAATCGCTTCGCTTCGCCCGCCATTACGTATTTGCCGATCAGGGCGAGGACGCCCGCGGTCTTCACCCAGTCCCAGCCGAGACGCTCGGCAAGCGCCGTCACCGCGGCATCGTGCAGCTTCATTCCCTCGGAGCCGACCGCGAGGATCTCGACGGTGACGAGCCGAGCGGAGGGTGGATCGGCGGCAAGGAGCTCGACGATTTCGGGCAATCCCTCCGCGCGCTCGAGCAATCGCTTCAGCAACTGCTCGTGCGCCGCAAGCATGCAGTCCTGCTTGTCGGCGAACTGCTTGTAGAAGGTGACGGTGGAGACTCCCGCCCGCTTCGCTATCGCGGCGACCGAGGTCTCCGCATACCCCTTCTCGGCGCACTCCTCGGCGACCGCGGCGACCAGCCGTTCGCGCTGGTTGCGGGCGACGACATCCGCCGGGATTCCGTGGGATCCCGGCGGGAGGCGTCTGCGGCCTGCTCGTTCGGGCTGATTCAAGCCCCTACCGTCTCACGCCAGTCTGTGACACACCATCCACATTCGCGCGTGGTGCTCAACGGCGGGGTTAAAGGCTCAGCGCCGTTTGCCCCTCGCGCTGCCTTTCCCACCCCGCCGCTTGTTGCCTTTGCGGCTCGCTTTGCGCCCCTTGCGACACGAGGTCTTGACCTTCGGCTTGACGTTCAGCGTCCTGCCGTTCTGGGCGCTCATCCGCACCACCGCGCGCTTGCGTTTGGTGCGGCAGAGGTTTTCGGAGTTGACGATCAGCGATCGTTTGCCGCCGAACATGTTGAGGACGAATTTGGAGACCGGGGCGTCGGGGACGACGTCGAAGGTGCTCCTGATCCCGGTGCCGCCGCGTTTGCCGAGTTTGACCGAGTCGATCCTTCCGACCAGCTCGACGTCGAACTGGCCTTTCAGGGCGGCGACCATGTCGGGCAGTTTGTTGTCAGAGGAGCGCAGGTAGACGTTGCCGACCAGGGGCTCCTTAAGCAGCGGCGTCCAGGCGGTGGCGGTGCCGTAGATCGACCCCTCCGGGCAGGCGCCTGCGGCGAACTGCACGCGGGTGCAGAGGGTGCGGATGTTTTCCTGGGCCAGGAAGGAGGAGCCAGGGAGGGTGACCGCGGTGCGGGCGATGTTGGCGTCGCCTGGCCTCGCGGTCAGGGTGGCGCGCAGGCGCTGGTAGGCGCCTCTGCGGGTG
>DASQDJ010000130.1:0-3352 GCA_035634215.1 Solirubrobacterales bacterium
GCCGTCGTGACCTACGTAAAGGCAGCGACCTGCGGCGGGGCGTCGGCGACGACTTCCATCCCGTGTCGGGTCACCTACAAATGCTCGGGAAGCACCTGCACCCGCCAGGTGGCGCAGCCGAACGGCTCCGCTCCCGGGGCGGCGGTCCAGGTGGTCAGCGGACTCACCAGCGCCAACGTCTTCAGCTATACGCCGAGCCCGCCCGCCGCGCCGACGTACGTCGGGGTCACCTTCGCCCTCGACGCCGAGGGCGCGCCGGTCACCCTCGGCGACGGCGTCGCCCTGCGCAACCTCGAAGGAGAGGCATAGGCGTGGGCCGCCTCCCCGACCACGCGAAGCGCGACGACGGCATGACGATCGTCGAGGTTGTCGTCGCCGGGCTGATCCTCACGCTCGGCGCCCTGGGGGTGCTGGGGATCGTCGACGCCGCGACCCGAAACACCTTTCGCGCCGAGCAAAGCCAGGTCGTTGCCAATGTCCTGCAGGGGGAGATGGAGAAGCTCCGGCAGCTTCCCTATCAGGAGCTGGCGCTGACCTCGCTCCCGGTCAACTCGACCGACCCGGAGAACCCCAACTCGCGGGTGGCGAGCACGCGCTTCTTCTACACGGGCCGCAGCGGCACGGGCCTCAAACCCCTCGTCTACAACGGCGGCTCCAACGGCGGCGAGACGATCAAGGACGGCGCCGTCGCGCCGGGGCCGACGCCGTTCCAGATCGGCGAGGTGAAAGGCAACGTCTACCGATATGTGGTCTGGGATACCTGTCCGGCTTCGCTCTGCGCCGACCGTGGCCACCTGAAGCGGGCCGTGGTCGTCGTGACGCTCGACACGACCGGCTCCGGGGGCGAGCGGCGATATCAGGAAGTGCAGAGCCAGTTCGTCGATCCGGAGGCCGAACCCGCGGTCTTCCCCGGGCAGGAGCCTGGCGGCGAAGACACGGTGCCCTGGACGCTCTGGCTCTCCGACACGCCTTGCGATCAGGCGGAACGCCTGCCGCTCCCCGCCGAAAACGGCGGCCACCCGACCCACAACACGCGCGGCGACTGCGCCGACGGAGCGCAGACCGGCAACGTGCCGGGCGCCCCCGACCTTCTCTGGACCGAAGCGCCCGACGTGCCGGTCAGCGAAAACCCCGAAGCGCCGCCGCCCGACTTCAAATACGACTACGCGACCGACGTCGAGCCGCAGCCGACCGGCGACGAGGGTCTCCAGCTGCTCGCGGGAGGCACCTGCTCGTCGGAACAGATGACCGATCTGGCGCGCGGCGTCGCCACCGAACCGGACCCGGTGGCGAACACCTTTCAGAAGATCCACCGCTGGCTCTCCCCGCCGATGCCGGCCGGCCCTGGAGCCGACGACGTCCTGCTGACCGGCGAGGGGACGCTTAGCCTCTGGACGCGGACGATCGGCGGCGCCGTCTACAAAGGGCGGATCTGCGCCTGGCTCTTCGTGCGCACCTACGGCGAGGCAACGGTCACCGACACGGTGGCGATCAACCTCGGCCCGCCGGCGAGCCTTCACTTCGAGCATTTCGCGACCGCATGGCCGAGCGCGGGCTGGACCGAGGTGACCCTGCCCCTGACCTTCGGCTACGCCGAGGAGGGAGGCGCCTTGGCGCTTCCACCGGGATCGCGGCTGGGCTTCGCGCTCAGCGTCGGCGGCGACACGCCAAGCGGCCTGCAGATCATCTACGACGAGCCGAGCTTCGAAAGCAAACTGCATCTCGAAACGACCGGCGAGCTGCCGCCGGGCGTCGAAGCGCCGGAAAGCTGAACGTCGACTGATGGGCGGCGCCGTGCGCGGCTCAGCGGTGGGCGGCGCCGGGCCGATAGGAGCGCCAGGCCCGACCGCCGTAGATGCCCGTGGACGCCACCGTTACCGCCATCTTCCTCTCGCTCACGGGGCTGCTGATCGGCAGCTTCCTGACCGTCGTCGCGCACAGGGTTCCGCGCGGCGAGCCCATCGCCACCGGGCGCTCGCGCTGCCCTGGCTGTGGCGCCCAGGTCGCCGCCTACGACAACGTGCCGGTCCTCTCATGGCTGGCGCTGCGGGGGAATGCGAGATGCTGCGGCGCGAGGATCTCGCCGCGCTATCCGCTCACGGAGCTCGTCACCGCGGCCCTCTTCGCGGCGACCGCGCTTGCCTTCCACCGTGACGCGACGGAGCTCGCCCTCGGCCTCGTGCTTGTCGCGACGCTGGTCGCCGTCACGCTGACCGATCTCGAGCGGCGGATCATCCCCAACAGGGTCCTCCTGGTCGCCGCGCCGCTCGCCGTCGCGATCGCGGCGGTCGGGGACCCTGGCAGCCTGCCCGAGCGGGCGATCGCGGCCGTCGCGGCCGGCGGCTTGCTCCTCGCCGCCGCTCTTGCCTATCCCCGCGGCATGGGACTGGGCGACGTCAAGCTGGCGGCGACGATGGGGCTCTTCCTGGGCCGCGATGTCGGCCCGGCGCTCTTCGTCGCGCTGTTGGTCGGCTCGCTGGTCGGCCTGGCGATGATCGCCCGGCACGGCGCGGCGGCGCGCAAACGGGCCATCCCGTTCGGCCCGTTCCTCGCGCTCGGCGGCCTCGTGGCTCTCTTCGCCGGCGAGGAGATGATCGATTGGTACCTGGGCGCGTTCTGAGCGCCTCGACGCCTAGTAGAGACGTCCAGGTTCTCCCATAAATGAGTAGTTGCAGGACGAAAGGTTTGTCCGTCTTCTGTCGATTGGGAGAGGGCGGCCGCGGGAGGCCGCCCGACACCAGCCCTTCATGCGACTCACCAGGCAGAAGAAGACCGGCGCCGTCGTCGGCCTCGACATCGAGGCGGGCAGCCTCGCCGCGACCGAGGTCAAGAGCAACGGCTCGGCGCAGCTGACCGCCTCCGCGATCGGGCCGCTGGCGCCCGGCGCCTTCCACGAGGGCGAGGTGCTCGACGGCGACAGCCTCGCCGAGGGGCTGAAAGCGCTCTTCGCCGAGCACAAGCTCTCCAAGCAGGTGCGCCTCGGCATCGGCAACCAGCGTGTGGTGGTCCGCACCCTGCGCCTGCCGGCGATCGAGGACCCGAAGGAAATGGAGGCAGCGGTCCGCTTCCAGGCGCAGGAGCAGATGCCGATGCCGCTCGACCAGGCTGTTCTGGAGCATCAGATCGTCGGCGGCGTCGCGGGTGAGGACGGCGCTACCCCGCAGGTCGACGTCGTGGTCGTCGCCGCGCGTCGCGACATGATCTCGACCTTCCTCACGCCGCTGCGCAGCGCCGGCCTCGAGCCTGTCGGGATCGACCTCTCCGCCTTCGCGATGATCCGCGCCCTCGCCGGCAGCTGGGAGGGGGAGGGGGCCGCCGGCGCCGACAGCGAGGAGCCGACCCGGCGCCTCGA
>DASQDJ010000131.1:0-2090 GCA_035634215.1 Solirubrobacterales bacterium
CCCGACTTCCGCACGCCAGGGGAGGGGATCTGGGCGAATGTCGATCCAATGGAGGTCGCCCACATCGACGTCTTCGAGCGCGACCCAGGCCGCTTCTGGTCCTACTACCGGCCGCGTTTCCACGCGCTCGGTGACAAGCGGCCGAACGCGGCGCACGAGGCGCTGGCCGAGCTGGAGCGGCGCGGCTTGATCGAGGGCGTGATCACCCAAAACATCGATCGCCTCCACCGCGCCGCCGGCTCGCGCGAAGTGGTCGAGGTGCACGGCTCGATCGAGACGTCGACCTGTCGCGAATGCGGGACGGCCTATGGGCTGGACGAGGTGGAGGCGCTCTTCGACGACGAGGGGGTGGCGCGCTGCTCCGGCTGTGGCGGCGCGGTCAAGCCCGACGTCGTGCTCTTCGGCGAGCTGCTTCCCGAGGCAGCGATGCGCCGCGCCCAGGAGCTGGCCGAAGCGGCCGACCTGATGCTCTGCGTCGGATCCTCGCTCGTCGTCCACCCGGTCGCCGGGCTGCCGGCGCTGACCCTCGAGCGAGGCGGGCGGCTGGCGATCGTCACCAAGGGCCCCACTCCGTACGACGGCGACGCGGCGGTGAAGCTCGACGGCGAGGTCGACGCGGAGCTCGACGCGCTCGTCGCGGCGCTCGGCTGACTATGGCGGCACGGGACGAGGTGGCGCTCGTGGCGCCCAGCGCGGTCGTCTTCGACAACGATGGGTTGCTGCTCGACACCGAGTCGGTGTGGACGCGCGCCGAGCAGGACCTCTTCGACCGGCGCGGCCTCGACTTCACGCCGGCGCACAAGCACGAGCTGGTCGGCACGTCGGCGGAGATCGCCGGCGGCATCCTCGAACGCCGCCTCGGTGAGCCCGGCCGAGCCGCGGCGCTGATCGAGGAGCTGAACGACTTAGTCGTCGCCGAGCTCGAGCACGGGGTCGAGGCGATGGTCGGGGCGCGGGAGCTGCTCGAGAAGCTGAAGGCGCGGGGCACCCCGATCGGCCTCGTCTCCAACTCGCCGCTGCGCTTCGTCCGCCGCTCGCTCGAGATCGTCGGCTTCCACGCCGTCTTCGACGTCGTCCTGAGCGCCCACGAAGTGGCCGCTCCGAAGCCGGCCCCCGACCCCTACCTGGAGGCGTGCCGGCGGCTGGGCGTCCAACCCGGCCCCCACGTGATTGCCCTCGAGGACTCACCCACCGGGGTTGCGGCGGCCCGGGCTGCGGGCCTCACCGTGATCGGCGTCCCATCGCTGGAGGGGATCGCGCTGGAGGAGGCCCATCACATCGCTGAGTCGTTGCTCGACGAGGTGGTCGCTCAGCACCTCGTGCTCTGAGCCCATCCCGTTAGGGGTTCCTCTCACCCGCGCAGGATTCGGCGACGGCGGATCACGCGCTCACAGAGCTCAACTAGCTCGCCGACTTGGCGCGTTCGCTCGACGTCCAGCTCGCCACGCAGCGCGAGGTTCGCCGCCTCGCCGGCCTCGTGCCGGCGTGCCTCCAGCGTCGCCATGTCCTCGTCGTGGCCTGGATCGACCAGAGCCCCCGCCAGCTCGACGAGCAGTGCCTCGAGCGCGACGCGGAGCTGCAGGGCCGCCTCGCGGGTGCGGTCGGCGTTGAGGTCCGCGCGGGCACGGAGGAGCAGCGGCTCGCAGGCGTCGATCCGCTCGCGGCCGCCGAGCGCGGCCGCCATCCGCTCCTGGGGGCGCAGCTCCTCTTCGCGGCCGTGCCGCCGCCCGCCGCGCACGTCGACCTCGCGGGCCAGCGAGAAGCGCCCGGAGGCGACCTCCTCGCCGCTGCCGTAGCCCAGCCTGACGACGACCGCGCGTTCCGCCGTCGTCTCCCCGAGGTAGGGGTCGGCGGCGGCGGCCGCCTGGGCGTGAAGCGCCTCGTTGACCAGCCGGATCCCCTCCGCGACGAGCGCGTCGACGCCGCCCTCGGTCGCCACCGCCTCCTCGAGCCACCGCCCGGCCGCCTCCTCCGTCTCGAACGGCTCGTAGGCCCGGATCGCCGTCGCGCGGGTCAGCGGCAGGGCGGGGTTGGGCGCGCCGCTCTCCGCCTCGCGCGCTCGGCGCCGCCGCCGGCCGGGCGGAGCCGGC
>DASQDJ010000132.1:0-5579 GCA_035634215.1 Solirubrobacterales bacterium
GGGTCGGCGCGACCCCCGGGCCGCCGCCGGTCGGCACGCCGTCGGCCTGAGGGCCGCGCGACGCCTCGACCGGCGAGGCGGCGGCGCGCTCGACCTGGCGCACGACCTGCTCGACCGGGACGGTGCCGCGGGCGTCCCGAAGGCCGGAGCTCGCGACCCGATCCACATGGTCGGTCGCCGCCGCCGCGGCGTCCCGCACGACCTGACCGCCGTCGGGAGCCTGTGCCACGGCGGTCGCCTCGACGCTCTCGACCGCGGCAACGACCGGCTCCGAGGCGGCATCGACCGTCTCGCTGACAGCCGCGTCGACCGGCTCCGAGACCGGGGCGGTTCCGACCGGCTCCGGCTCGGGGGCCGGCGCCGACGCTTCCGCGGGAGCCGCCGCCTCCGCCACCGACGACGCGACGGGCTCTTCGACCGGAGCCGAGACGGCTTCGACAGACGAGGCCGCTACCTCGGCCGCCGCGGGAGCGGCGAGGGCGAGGGCGATCACGGGGACGAGCGCGCTAGCCGCGATGCCAAGGCTTCGATGTCGTCGCGTGGCTGAGTGGTCCACGCGCTCAAATTACCCAATATTCGCTGAGAAGTGGCCCGAAAATTAAAGGTCAGGCAATCCCTCAAGCTGAGGTCGATGCTGGCCCATGGTGCTGATTTCCCTGCAAACGATGGGCAATCCCCGTCCCCGTAGACAGAATGATCCTGAATGTTAAGAAGTGTGAAGAGCGCCCCCGAGGGGCCCCCGACCGGCGCCTCGGGCGCCGAAGGGGGCGTGAGGCTAAGCGAGGCCGAGCAGCAGCGAGGCGACGATCGCCAGCGGCGTGCCGATCAGGCTGAGCCGCGCGAAGAAGCGGTTCCACATCCCCTCGTAGCCGACGCTCTGGAAGAGGAAGAGGCCGACGACGTGGGCGAGGTTGATCAGCGCCAATCCGGTGGCGATCAGGATGCGGGCCGCGCAGGCGAAGTTGAGCCGGCCCTCCTCGAAGTCGTGGCCGCTCTGCTCGCCCACGCAGTCCGCGGCGAGCGCGCCGAGCAGCAGCGTGCCGAGGATCGCGACCAGGATGCCGCCGAGGTCGCGCTTCGAGAGCGGTGGCATGTTGGCCGAGGGCCGCCACCCTTTGCGCCGTCCGGCGCCCGCTTCCGTTTCCTTGACGTCGAGGACGTGCGGCCGCTCGCCGCGGTCGACCACCAGCTCGGTCACGGGCAGGTCGAGGTCGCGCTGCATCTGCTCGAGCAGGCCGCGCTCGGCGAAGGCGCTTTCGTCGCGGTTGTGGGCCACGACGAGGATCTGGTCGGGGCGGAACTTGAGGATCTCGTCGTTGATCGCGACCATCGGGTCGGAGTCGCCGACCTCGCCGTCGGCCTCGATCCCCGCTTTGCGCAGCTCCTCGAGGGTCCGCTCGAGCCGCTCCCGCGCCGGCCCGATCGCCCCGTCGACGTCCCCCATCGTGTGCTTGAGGCCGGATGCGGCCAGGGCGGGGGCGACGACGAAGACGCTGGTCGGCTCGCCCTCCAAGTGGTCGATGACGCTCTTGCGCAGCTCCTCGCCGGCGACCGCCTCGTCGGCGACGATCAGGACCCGCCCGCCGTCCCTGCCGACGCCGTCGGCGCCCGCCCCTGAGCTCTCGTCATTTATCTCGACCCGCTCGTCCGCCATACACGAAGGGCGTACCCGGGAGGCAGGGGGGGAAACAGCTCTACGGTGGTGCTGTGACGCCGGGCAAGAAGACGACCAAAGCGGGCCCGGGCGGGGAGCCGAAGAAGGGCGCGAAGCTCGCGGAGTACGAGCGCAAGCGGGACTTTCAGAAGACCCGTGAGCCTTCGCCGGGCAAGCGAGGTCGGAAGGGCAAGGCCGCGCCGCGCTTCGTCGTCCAGGAGCACAGCGCCCGCCGCCTGCACTGGGACCTGCGGCTCGAGCACGACGGGGTCGCCGCCTCCTGGGCGATCCCCAACGGCATCCCCGACAGTCCCGACGAGAACCGCAAGGCGGTCCACACCGAGGACCACCCGCTCGAGTACCTCGACTTCGAGGGCGAGATCCCGGCGGGCGAGTACGGCGCGGGGACGATGAAGATCTGGGACCGCGGCACCTACGAGTTGCACAAGTGGGAGGAGGGGAAAGTCGTCCTCAGCTTCCACGGCGAGCGACTCGAGGGTCGCTACGCGCTCTTCCGCGCCGGCGGCGAGCGCGACTGGATGATCCACCGCATCGACCCGCCGGCCGAGCGGCGCGACCCCTTCCCCGAGTCGGTGGTGCCGATGCTCGCCAAGCTCTCCGACCTGCCGGCCAGCGACGAGGGCTGGGCGGTCGAGGTGAAGTGGGACGGCGTCCGCGCGATCGCCTACTGCCAGCCGGGCCGCCTCGAGCTGCAGAGCCGCAACCTGCGCGACATCACGGCGCAATACCCCGAGGTGCGGCGGCTCTCGCGCCAGCTCGGCGCCCGCGACGCCGTCCTCGACGGCGAGCTGGTCGCCTTCGACCGGGAGGGCCGGCCCAGCTTCGAGCGGCTCCAGCAGCGCATCCACCAGACCTCCGAGAGCGTCGTGCGGCGGCGGATGAAGGAATACCCCGTCACCTACGTCGTCTTCGACCTCCTATATCTAGACGGCCGCGACCTGACCGGCGAGCCGTACCGCCGCCGCCGCGAGCTGCTCGAGGAGCTGGAGCTGGCGGGGCCGAGCTGGCAGACGCCGAGCCACTCGGTCGGCCACGCCGAGGAGCTGCTCGCCGCTAGCCGCGAGCAGCGGCTGGAGGGGATCGTGATGAAGCGGCTCGACAGCCGCTACATGCCCGGCAAGCGTGGCGGCTCCTGGCTGAAGATCAAGAACACCGGCCGCCAGGAGCTGGTGATCGGCGGCTGGCTGCCCGGCGAAGGGCGTCGCAAGAACCGGCTCGGCGCGCTGCTGCTCGGCTGGTTCGACCCCGACGACGGCGGCCGCGCCTTCCACTACGCCGGCAAAGTCGGGACCGGCTTCTCCGAGCGCGACCTCGACGACCTGCTCGAGCGGCTGCGACCGCTGGCGATCGACACCAACCCGTTCGCCGGCCGGCGCGGCCCGCGCGACGCCAACTGGGTCGAGCCACAGCTGGTCGCCGAGATCGAGATGCGCGAGCTGACCAAAGAGGGGTTGGTGCGGCACGGGTCGTTCAAGGGGCTGCGCGAGGACAAGGACGCCTCCGACGTCGTGCGCGAGCAGGTGGGCGGCGGAGCCGGCGGGGTGGACGGCGCCCCGGCCGGCCCGCTCACCGCGAGCGCCAAGAAAGCGAGCGGCGGCAAATCCGAGCTCACGGTCAAGGGCCGCACCCTGCGCGTCTCCAACCTCGCCAAGGTGCTCTACCCCGAGGCCGGCTTCACCAAGGGCGACCTGATCGACTGGTACGCCCAAGTCGGCGAGGTCCTGCTGCCGCACCTGCGCGGCCGGCCACTGACCCTGAAGCGCTACCCCGACGGGGTCGAGGGCGGCCACTTCTACGAGAAGCGCTGCCCGAGCCACAGGCCGGAGTGGGTGCGGACGGCGAGGGTGTGGAGCGACCGCCACCGCGAAGAGATCGACTACTGCGTGGTCGAGGACCTGCCGACCCTGGTCTGGGCCGCCAACCTCGCCGACATCGAGCTGCACACCTCGCTCTCGCTGGCCCAGGACATGGAGCGGCCGACCTCGATCGTCTTCGACCTCGACCCGGGCGCGCCCGCCGACCTCGTCGACTGCTGCCAGGTGGCGGTCTGGATCAGGGGCATGCTCGACCAGCTGGGCCTGAGCAGCTACGTGAAGACGTCGGGCTCCAAGGGGATGCAGCTCTACGTGCCGCTCAACACGGATGTCGACTACGAGCGGACCAAGCCGTTCGCGCGGGCCGTCGCCGAGACGCTGGAGAGCAGGTTCGGCGACCGGGTCGTCTCGCGCATGACGAAGAGCGAGCGGCCGGGGAAGGTGCTGATCGACTGGAGCCAGAACGACCCGCACAAGACCACTGTCTGCGTCTACTCGCTGCGCGCCAAGGAGCGGCCGACGGTCTCGACCCCGCTCGAATGGGAAGAGGTCGAGGCGGCGCTGGAGGCGGGCGACGCGGAGCGGCTCGTCTTCGACCACGCCGCGGCCCTGGAGCGGATCGAGGCTAAGGGCGACCTCTTCGCGCCGCTGCTCAGCGAGCGGCAGCGTTTTCCTGCCGGTTTCGCGGGGAAGGAGTAAGCCGTGACCGCGATCGGGGTCGACCAGAGCGAGGTGGGCTCCGCGCGCCTTGCGGCGCCGTCGCGCGGCCCGCTGAGCGAACTGGTCGCGGCGATGATCTCGACGCCTGCCGCGGAGAACGCCGTGCTGCCGCTGGAGGCGGCCGAAGGAGTCGGCCGGCTGCTCGGCGGCGTCGACGACCCGCTTGCCGACGACGACTTCCAGCTGGCGCTCTACCTCTGCTACGAGCTCCACTACCGCTCCTTCCCCGGGGTCGACCCGGCCTGGGAGTGGAGCCCGACCCTGCTCGCCGCCCGCGCCGCTCTGGAGGCGGCCTTCTTCGGCGCCCTCGACGACGCGGTCGCGAGGGGCGAGCCGGTCGACCCGAACGCGGTCGGCGACCTCCTCTTCCAGCTGGAGGAAGGCGACGGGGGCGTCTCCCTGTCGCGCCACCTGGAGCGGCACGCCGACCTCGAGCAGTTCCGCGAGTTCGTCGTCCACCGCTCGCTCTACCAGCTCAAGGAGGCCGACCCTCACAGCTGGGCGATCCCCCGCCTCGCTGGGCCGGCGAAGGCGGCGCTGCTCGAGGTGCAGTCCGACGAGTATGGCGGCGGGCGGCCCGAGCGCATGCACTCGGCGCTCTTCGCCAAGACGATGCGGGCGCTCGGCCTCGACGACCGCGAGAACGCCTACCTCGACCGGATCCCCGGGCCGACCCTGGCGACGGTCAACCTGATGTCCGCCTGCGGGCTGCACCGCGGCCGGCTCGGCGCGATCGTCGGCCACCTGGCGATGTTCGAGATGACCTCGGCCGCTCCCAACCGCCGCTACGGCAACGCGCTGCGCCGGCTCGGCTTCGACGCCGAGGCGACCGACTTCTACGACGAGCACGTCGAGGCCGACGCGGTGCACGAGAACATCGCCGCCTACGACCTGGCCGGCGGCCTGGCGCGGGCCCAGCCGGAGCTGGCCGCCGACGTCGTCTTCGGCGCCCGGGCGCTGCTCTACCTGGAGGACCGCTTCGCGCGGCGCCTGCTCGGCGCCTGGGAGGCGGGCGAGACGTCGCTGTGCCGACCGCTGTGAGCGAGGAGCGACCCGGCGGGCTCGGCGGAGCGGGCACGCCGTCCGCTCGCGTCTCCTACGTCCTGCCGCTGCGTTGGAGCGAGCCGGAGGGGATCGATGAGCTGGCCGCCTACCTGCGCGGCATCGCGGGCGAGGTCGACGAGGCCCTCGTCGTCGACGGCTCCCCCCCGGAGGTCTTCGAGCGCCACGCGGCCGCGCTGCGCGGCGTCGCCCGGCACCTGCCGCCCGACCCCGATCTCGATTTCGAGATGGGCAAGGTCAACGGCGTGGTCACGGGGCTGCGCCACTGCAGGGGCGAGCGCGTCGTCATCGCCGACGACGACGTCCGC
>DASQDJ010000133.1:0-8290 GCA_035634215.1 Solirubrobacterales bacterium
TGCGGCGACTGCGGCAGCGCGTAGAAGGATCCCCGCTGCAGGCGACTTGGGACGAGGAAGTCGCGGGCTCCCTCAGGGGTCGAGCGCGTCAGGATGGGCGTCTCGATGTCGAGGAAACCCTCGCGGTCCAGGAACTCGCGCATCGCGGCCGTCACCCGATGGCGCAGGACGAGCGCCTCCCGCATCGGCTCGCGGCGCAGGTCCAGGTAGCGGTGGCGCAGCCGCGCGTCCTCCCCGACCTCGCCCGAGAAGCCCTCGATCTGGAAGGGCGGCGTCTCGGCGTCGGCGAGCAGCTCGGCGCCGCTGACGCGCAGCTCGTACTCGCCGGTGGGCAGATCCGGGTTGACGGTCTCTTCCGAGCGCCGCACGACGGCGCCGACCGCGCTGACCACGTCCTCGGGCCGCAGCCGGTGGCCCAGCTCGAACGCGTCTCCCGAGCTGTCGGGATGGAAGACGAGCTGGACGATCCCGGTCCGGTCGCGCAGGTCGATGAAGATCAGCCCGCCGTGGTCGCGGCGGCGATGGACCCAGCCGGCGACCCTCACCTCGGCGTCGACTCGCTCGCCGAGCACCTGGCCACACCAGATGTCGCGGTAGCGGTTCTCCCGGATCGCTGGAAACGGCTCGGTCATCGGCCCCGGCAGTCTTTCACCGCGAGCTACTTCGCGAGCTCGTCGAGCACGTCGCTGGGAGCGATCGAGCGCTGGTCGCCGCTCTCCATGTCGCGCATCTGCAGCGACCCGTCCGCCTCCAGGATCAGCACGTGCCGGGCGCCAATCCGGTTGGCGTGCTTGAGCTGTCCCTTGAGGCCGCGGCCAGCGAGGTCCACCTCGGCGGAGAGGCCGGCGTGGCGCAGCTCGATCGCCAGCGCCAGCGCCCGCCGCCGCTGGTCCTCGTCGGCGGCGGCGAGGAAGGCGTCGCGGTGCGCGGGCGTGCCCTCCTCCCCCATCGCCAGCATGATCCGCTCGATCCCCGCCGCCCAGCCGACCGCCGGCGTCGGCGGGCCGCCCAGCTGCTCGATCAGGCCGTCGTAGCGGCCGCCCCCTCCCACCTCCGACTGCGCCCCCAGCGAAGGGCAGACGAAGGAGAAGATCGTTCGCGTGTAGTAGTCGAGGCCGCGCACCAGGGTCGGGTCGATCTCGTACGGAGTGCCGGCCGCCTCCAGGTGGGCGCGCACCTCGGCGAAGTGCTGCGCGTCCTCGCCGTCGAGCCGCTCGACGATCGTCGGCGCCCCGGCCATCACGCCCCGGGTTCCCTCGTCGTCGGCGTCGAAGGCGCGCAGCGGATTGAGGTCGATCCGCTCCCGCACCTCCTTCGAGAGATCCGCCTCGTTGGCGCGCAGGTATGCCTTCAGCTCCTCCAAGTACTCCTTGCGCGAGTCGAACGACCCGAGGCTGCCGAGACGGAGCTCGACGCCGGGAACGGTGAGCTCGGTGAGCAGGTCGGAGAGCAGCATGATCGCCTCGGCGTCGGCGAGCGGCGAGTCGCTGCCGATCGCCTCCAGGCCGACCTGGTGGAACTGGCGGTAGCGCCCTGCCTGCGGCCGCTCATGGCGGAAGAAGGGCCCGCGGTAGTAGAGCTTCACCGGCTGCGCCAGCTTGTGCATGCCGTGCTCGAGGTAGGCGCGGCAGATCGGCGCCGTCCCCTCCGGCCGCAGCGTCAGGCTGCGCCCGCCCTTGTCCTCGAAGGTGAACATCTCCTTCTGGACGACGTCGGTGGAGCGGCCGACGCCACGTTCGAACAGGTCGGTGTCCTCGAAGGCCGGCGTCGCGATCGGTTCGTAGCCGGCGCGGCTGAGGATCGTCACGGCGACCGATTCGACCCGGCGGCGCACCCGTTTCTGGGCGGGCAGCACGTCGAAGGTGCCGCGCGGCGCCTGGTACGAGGTCCTCGCCATAGCGGCTGCGAGCTTAGGCCAGCGCGGTCAGGAAGGGATTCGTCGCCCGCTCGGCGCCCAGCGTCGTCGTCCCCATGTGGCCGGGATAGACAGCCGTCTCGGGCGGGTGGGAGTCGAGCAGGTTTCCGATCGAGCGCAGCAGGGTCGGGCCGTCGCCGCCGGGCAGGTCGACCCGGCCGACCGATCCCTGGAAGAGCACGTCGCCCGAGAAGAGCGCCGCCTCGTCGCGGACCGAGTAGGTGACGTGGCCGGGGCTGTGCCCTGGAGTGAAGAGGACGTCGACGGTGAGGCCGGCGAGCTCGAGCGTCTCGCCCCCCTTCACCTTCTCGTCGGCGGCGTAGCTCTCGTAGGGGCCAATTCCCGGAAAGGGGACGTAGGCCATGACGTCCGCGAGCACCGGCACTTCGAGCTCCGGGCAGTAGACGGGCGCGCCGGTCGCCGCGGCCAGGGGCGCGACGGCGCCGATGTGGTCGAAATGGCAGTGGGTGAGAAGGATCGCCTCCACCTTCATTCCGATCCGCTCGACGCTGGCGAGGATCCGCTCCGCCTCCTCACCGGGGTCGACGACGAGCCCGCGGTCGGACTCCGCGGCGCGGACGACGAAGCAGTTCTCGGCAATCGGCCCGACCGTGAGCATCTCGACGTCGAGGCTCACTTCTCCTCCTGGGCGCGGATGCGCGCCCGCTCGCGGCGTCGCCACAGCATCGTGTCCATGTAGTAGCCGGCGGGGACGTAGAAGACGAGCATCAGCGCCCCGAGGCCGAGCGCGGCGCCCGGCGGCCGGCCGAAGAGGAGCACGAGGAGCAGCGTGAAGATCACCGCCGCGACGACGGCGCGGACGACCGCGCTGCGCCAGGTGGGCGGTGCGTCCGCGCGCGATGCGGGGCGGCTCTTGCGAGCGGACCGGGCCCGTGCCTTCGCCTCCTCGCGGTTGCGCGGCCTGCCGGCGCGCCGATTGGCATCGACGCGGCCGCCCTGCGTTCCGCGGTGCTTGCGGCGGCGCTTCTTCCTCGTCTGGGCCATGGGACGGAATCTAGCGGGCGCCGCTCAGGACCGGGAGGCGAGACGCCGCTCGATCGTGTGCAGGTCCGGGTCGAAGGCGCGGATCGGCACGTCGGGCGGATAGCCGGCGACCGCCGCCTCGGGGACGAGGCCGATCAGCTCGGCCTCGACCGGCCTCGCGCCGAGCGGCGCCGCCAGCGAGCGCACCCGCTCGACCACCTCACCGAGCGGCACCGCGACCGGGTCGTGGACGTTGGTCGAGACCTGGGTGCGACCGCTCGAGAGCGGCAGGCCGATCGCGCGGACCCCGGGCAGCCCGCCACCCGACTCGCGCAAGCCGGCCGCGACCACCCTCGCCACGTCGAGGTCGCCGGTGTCGAGCTCGACGTAGAAGGCACCGAGCGGCGGCCGCGCGGTGACGAGGGTCGCCCCCGCCGAGCGGTGCGGCGACGCGGGACCGTGGTCGGAGCGCAGCTCGCCGGCCTCCATCCGCAGCCAGAGCTCGGCGAGGCCGCCGTTGCGGAAGTAGGCCCGCTCGACGTGCTCGGGGCCGCTTGCGAGCTCCCCGTAGAGGAAGACCGGCACGCCGAGGTCGCCGATCGCGCCGGCGACCCGCAGCGCCAGCTCCCGAGCCGCCTCCCGCTCGCCGCCATCGAGCCAGACGATCGGGCAGACGTCGAGCGCCCCGATCGCCGGGTGGACCCCCCCGTGGTCGTTCATGTCGATCGAATCGACCGCCCGCTCCGCGCCGCCGCGCAGGCTCTCGAGCAGCTCGGCCGAGGAGCCGGCGACGGTGAACACCGTGCGGTTGTGATCGGGGTCGGAATGGCGGTCGAGCAGCCTCGCCGGCGAGGCGAAGGCGTCCCCGAGGGCGTCGATCCGCGCGCCGTCCCGCCCCTCCGAGACGTTCGGGACCGAAAGCAGCGGCGCCACGCTCAGACGGTCAGCTCGCCGGCCTCGACGACCGTCGCGCCGTCGACCTCGACGGTCGGCTCGAGCACGACGCAGTCGAGGTGCACGGGCACCTGGACGGTGCCTCCGATCGCGGCCGAGGCGCCGAAGGCGACGTGCGCGGTGCCGAGGATCTTCTCGTCCTCGAGGATGTTGCCGGTGACGGTCGCCTCTTCGTTGGTGCCGATCCCGAGCTCGGCGACGTTGGTCCCATCGGGGCCGTGCTCGGTCAGCAGCTCCATCAGACGGGCGCCCTCTGAGCCGGTCGCCTCCACCAGGTGCCCGCCCTCCACCGTCAGCTCCACCGGGGTGTCGAGCTTGCCGATCCCCGCGATCGAACCATCGACGACCAGCGTGCCCTCGGTGGCTCCCTCGACCGGCGCGATGAACGCCTCGCCGCATGGGATGTTGCCGAAGGCGCCGCGCTTGCCCAGCGCCCCGGCGTCGACCGTCGCCGTGCGCTCGCCGAGCCCGATCCTCAGGTCGCTGCCCTGGGGAGAGGTGATCCGCGCCTCGGCGCCCATGCCGAGGGCGCGACCGATCGCGTTGCCCCGCTTGCGCAGCAGCTTCATGTCGGCAGCCATCACGCGGGCCAGCATCTCCTCGGTCACGCCGGGCATCGAGGCGACCCGGACGCCGGCCTCGCTGGCCGCGCGCCGCGCTTCGGTATGGGAGACCGACTGGATGGTCGGCGCGATCACGACGTCGACCGCGAGCATCGCCGCGGCGACGGCGTGCGGCGGCTCGGCGGCGTGCGATTCGCGCTCAGATATCACGGCCAGCGTCGCTTCGCCGCCCTCGCCCTGCGCGTGAATCCGCAGCAGCGCGCCGAGCTGTTCGGTGCTCGGGTTGCAGACGACCAACACCTCCTCGCCGGGCTGGAGTCCGAGGCAGTCGCGAATGACCGCCGTCACCGCCCTGTCCAGCGCTTCGGTCGTCATGCCCGACAAGGCTAACCCCCCTTCCGACCCACAGGCGCCGCGACGCGCACCGATACCATCCGTCTCCCGCCGGAGTAGCTCAGCTGGTTAGAGCAGCGGAATCATAATCCGCGTGTCGGGGGTTCGAGTCCCTCCTCCGGCATCGCGTCGAGCAGCGAGCGCGCCGACTTCCCGGCGGCCGAGAGAGGCCGATTTGACTAGGGAGTAGCCAGGGTCCGGCGGCGAGCAGCCGCGAGTCACTCCTGGTAGCGGCCGACTGGAAAGTCCGAGGACGGATTTAGGGGTGCGCCCCGTGACTTCGCTCCCCCTCAATGAGAGGGGCCTTGGCCCTTACGTCAGTAATCCTCGTCGTGCCGCATTGCTCTTCGGCTAGCTGAGTGGCTTCGACCACCTATCAATCCCTTGGAAATGGCTCTTTTCCGGGCCAATCCTCAGATAGCCCGAACAGTTCCGCCATGTTCGGGCTTCTGTCTTGGTGGAGGACCTGCCCCCGCTGGGTGGCCGTAAATTCCGAGAAGGGCCATTGCTCTGCAAACGGATAATTCGCCCAGGGATTAAGCCAGAGCGAAGGCGCCGCCCTACCCACACTGGCGGGGTGCAGACCGACGCCAGTGATCACAGCGGAGACCCGTTGGTTGACTGGGGCATTGCCGTAGTACCAGAAGCCGTTGGGCTGTCGGACCAGCCGGGACTCCCCCGCTCCGGAGCCCGTGATTTCGACCGCCTCCCGACCATAGAGGGCCTGCTCGATGTCGAGCGACTCCATGAAGCCGGAGGTGCAGAGAACCGCGATCAGTAGGGGTACATCCGGACGGCCATAACGGCCTGCCTTGTCCCTGAGCTTGTCGTATAGCTGCTCGATGTCGTCTACATAACCCCCCATCGCCGGGCCTCCCCCGTACACGCGATGACCGGTCTCGCCGCGGGCCGCGGGCGCTACGGACACTGCCTCGAAGCTCACCTCCCAGCCGCGACATCGCAGTCGGTACCGGGGCAATTCGCCATTTGCTTCATAGGCAGCGGTCGCCTTATCAGAATCGAGCCCGTTCAGCCACGCCTGAATCGGACCTGCGACCTCACGCCGTTTCAGGCGCTCACTCCCTCTTCGCTCCACCGTCTTCACCATCACGAAGAAGCCAGGAGCCTGAACGGTGTCGATCGCTTCCACCAACCAGGCCGGCGCCCCGCGGCCCCCGTCGCCTGCGACGATCCCGGAGAAGACAACCGTCGCCTCGGCGAGGAGGTCCGAGTCGCCGCGCCGCAGCCGAAAGTCCGGTCTCGCGCTGGAGTCTGGCAACGCCGGGTGTAGCTCGATTTCGTAGCCGAGCCGCGTGAACAACTCGTGCAGGTATAGCTCCCACCAGGCGGCCCGGTGTTGGCCCTCGATCTTTGACCGGAAGCGTCGCCGCAGCTCATCCTGCTCTGCTGCTGGGTAGCGCCCGAACCAGGCCTCGAGAGCCCGCCTCACCTCGTCCCAAAACGGCGTGTTGACGCGGTTGAGGAAGACGAAGCTGGTCTCGCCCTCGTGGGCCCGGGGAGAGGGATCGGTGCGACTAACTCGGTCAAAAAGCATTCCCTTGGTTTTACGACAGCCCGACGACGTCCAGTAGCGCGGCCGCTGCCGTATGGGCTGCCACACCGGTTCCAACAGCAATTCCACCGGCCTTCAGCCGACAATCCACTCTCGCGTCCTCTCCCTGCTAAGCCTCCGTCTTCAGGGGTTGAGTCCCTCCTCCGGCATCGCGGCAGTGAGCGGAGACGATGGCGAGTCGGCCTTTTCAAGGCCCTTAGCACTGGGCGGTCTAAGCAGGCCGAGGCGCTCATGAATCCAAGAGGAGCGCTGCCAGCTACGTTTACTACGCATTGCTGTCTACAGAAAAGGGGGTGAGGAGATGAAGCTCTCGGCGAGCGCTGTCGCGCTGCCGGTACCGTCGATTCGGAAGTCCGGCTAACCGCATCGAATGGGCCGTACCACAAGTCCTTGTCCTTGGGGCCTAGCTTCGACGAGTGGCCAAATCGCTCTTCGAAAGATCGTCGGCACGATCCGTCCTACGATCCAGCCGCCATGGTAAGCATCCGACCGATGCCGAACAGCAAGAGGAACGTCGACAAGCGTCCCCGCTCCGAGCCGAAGCTGCTCTCTGGTGGGAACCCGCAGATCCCGAAGGGGGAGGGGGACGAGCCGGTGCGAGCCTATATCGCGGCCATGCCTGGTTGGAAGCGCTCGCTGGGTGAGCGCCTGGACCGCATGATCACACGCACCGTCCCTGACGTTCACAAGGCCGTGAAGTGGAACCAGCCGTTCTACGGCCACGAGGGCGATGGCTGGTTCCTCGCCTTCCGCTGCTATACGAAGTACGTGCAGCTCCAGTTCTTTCGCGGGACCTCACTCGATCCCGTTCCGCCCAAGGCGTCCAAGCACGATGAGGTGCGTTATCTCGACATCCACGAAGACGACGATCTCGACGAGGACCAGCTCATCTCCTGGATCGAACAGGCGAGCGCCCTTACCCGGCGAGAAGATGTAGAGCCAAACCCGGCCCTCCGCCGGCTGCGTTGGCTTGGTGAAGCGGCTGAGCGCTGCTAGACGCGCTGCACTTTCATTCGAAACCAGATTCGCCTCTCGCGGTCGTCGGCCCCCCATTCCTCGACTAGCCCGTCCACGATCCGCAGAACGAGGGAATCGTCGCGGCGGCGCCTGGCGCGGGAGAGCGCTCTCGCGCCTGGTCCGTCGTCGCGCAGGGCGGCTTCCAGCTTCCCGTCATCCAGCTCGAGGCAGACCTCTATCGGGCTGGAGGCGCCATGCAACACGCTCATGGTGATCAGCTCGGTGAGCACGGTCTTTATGTCCGAGAGGGAGCCCTCGTCCACCTCACTCGCCAGGTCGGAGACCTCGCGCCGCACCTGCCGGGATGCCTCTACGGTCGGAAAGACCTTTAGCCGCATACGGATCGCATCTACCCAGGTGCCCATTTTCGACACCGGGAGGGCGGACAACGTCCAGGCTCCTCGTCCGCGTCGGCCGGCCGGCGAGAGGGCGTCGCGGCCGCGTGTGCCGGTGAGGAGGCTCCCGGCGATCGTCTACGGATGCGTCTCGCGACCCTCGGGTGTCTACCGTGGCGGCGGGCCTGGCGGGGCTGAAGGCGACTTCGATGAGTCCGGGTCACGCAGCAGCGAGACGGAGACGGCCGCGGTCACGAGGATCATCGCCCCGCCGGGCCACTCCAGCGTATGGCCCAGCGGAGTGAAGAGGGAGATGCCGACGAGCAGAGTGGCAACTGCGAGCCAGCGAGGCAGGACGGCTCGGGCCCGCAGGGCGACGACCGCCGTCGCGACCGAGAAGACGCCGATCCCGACCGCCGCCGCGGCGCTGCCGAGCATCTGCGAGACCTCGAACAGGGAGCGGGCCAGCGCCTCGTCCAGCTGGCCATCGCCGGCTCGCAGGGCGCCGGCCATGTTGATCGACTCGGCGCCCAGTCCGGCGCCGAGCGCAAGCAGC
>DASQDJ010000134.1:0-6597 GCA_035634215.1 Solirubrobacterales bacterium
GACCTGGTGATGGTCCTGCTCCCGGACGAGAAGCAGGCCGAGGTCTGGCGCGAGGAGATCGCCGACGGGATCGCCCCCGGCAACCTGCTGCTCTTCGCCCACGGCTTCGCGATCCACTTCGGCGAGATCGACCCGCCCGCGGGTGTCGACGTCGGCATGGTCGCGCCCAAGGGCCCCGGTCACCTGGTGCGGCGCCAGTTCGAGGAAGGGCGGGGGGTGCCCTGCCTGATGGCGGTCCACCAGGACGCGACGGGCGAGGCCCACGACCTCGTCCTCGCCTACGCCTCCGGGATCGGCGGCGGCCGCGCCGCGATCATTGAGACCACCTTCAAGGACGAGTGCGAGACCGACCTCTTCGGCGAGCAGGCGGTCCTCTGCGGCGGCGCCTCCGAGCTGGTCCGCGCCGGCTTCGAGACGCTGGTCGAGGCGGGCTACGACCCGCGCCTCGCCTACTTCGAGTGCCTGCACGAGCTGAAGCTGATCGCCGACCTGATGTACGAGAAGGGCATCCAGGGGATGCGCTACTCGATCTCCAACACCGCCGAGTACGGCGACATGACGCGCGGCAAGCGCGTCGTCGGCGACGAGTCACGCGCGGCGATGAAGCAGATCCTCTCCGAGATCCAGTCCGGCGAGTTCGCCAAAGAGTGGATCGCCGAGAACCGCGCCGGCGGCGAGAACCTCTCCCGCATGCGCGAGGAGGGGGCGGGGCACCAGGTCGAGGGCGTCGGCAAGGAGCTGCGCGACATGATGCCCTGGATCGACCAGGAGTTCTGAGGGCGACTCGCTCGCCGTTTGCTGAATTGACCCCGCCCGAGTGTGGTCATTTCAGCAAACGCTTGTCGAGCCGCTGTCTACGCGGCGGCTAGCCCGGGCGGGCCGTCGCCTTTGCCGAGGCGGCTCTCCTCGCCGGGCGGAAGCTTGCCGTCGCGGCCGACGTAGCCGTCCTTGCCGCCGACGACGACGTAGATGGCGTCCTCGGAGTCGCTGAGGTTGCGGATCTTTCGCACCGTGGAGGCGTCGACCCAAGCGAGGCCGCCCGGTTTCAGCTCGTGCGAGGTCCCGTCGCCGAACTCGATCGCGATGCGGCCGCTGTGGACGAAGTAGAGCTCCTCCTGCTCCTCGTGCAGATGGCGGCCGGTCTCGAAGCCGGGCGGGATGACGATCGCGTTGGCCCCGAAGGCGGTGACGCCGAGGCCCTTGCGGATCTTGCGGAAGCCGTAGCCCTCCCCGAGGTCGTCGAGATGCGCGACCGCGTACCCATCGCCTTTAGTCGGCTCGCCCACGTTTGGCAGCGTAGCCAAACCTCGCCGGTGCCGGGGCGGTCACTAACCTTGCCGGCCCGATGACCTCGACCGCCACCGTCCAGATCCCCGCCGATCTCAAGCCCGCCGACGGCCGCTTCGGTTGCGGGCCGTCGAAGGTGCGTGCAGACGCCCTCGCGAAGCTCGCCGAGCAGGCCGACCTGATGGGCACCTCGCACCGGCAGGCGCCGGTCCGCGACCTGGTCGGCCGCGTTCGCGACGGCCTCGCCGAGCTGTTCTCGCTTCCCGACGGCTACGAGGTCGCGCTCGGCAACGGCGGCGCGACCGCCTTCTGGGACGCCGCGACCGCCTGGCTCGTCCGCGAGCGGGCGCTGCACCTCGTCTACGGCGAGTTCTCGGGCAAGTTCGCCAAGGCGACGGGCGGCGCGCCGTTCCTCGCCGAACCGGTCCTGGTCGAGGCCGAGCCGGGCGACGCGCCAGAGCCGACCGCCGATTTATCGACCGACGTCCTCGCCTGGGCGCACAACGAGACCTCGACCGGCGTGATGGTCGACGTCCAGCGCCCCGCTGGGGCAGGCGACGCGCTTGTCCTGATCGACGGCACCTCCGGCGCCGGCGGCCTGCCGCTCGACGCCGGCCAGGCGGACGCCTACTACTTCGCCCCGCAGAAGGGCTTCGGCTCCGACGGCGGCCTCTGGCTCGCGCTGCTCAGCCCGGCCGCGGTGGCTCGCGCCGAGGAGCTGGACGGCGCCGCGGGGCGCTGGCAGCCCGACTTCCTCTCGCTGCCGACGGCGATCTCCAACTCGCGCAAGAACCAGACCTACAACACGCCGGCGCTCGCCACCCTGCTGCTGCTCGCCGACCAGGTCGAGTGGATGCTGGCCGGCGGCGGGCTCGAGTGGTGCGTCGAGCGCACCCGCGACTCCTCCGGACGCCTCTACGGCTGGGCCGAGCGCAGCGACTTCGTGACCCCCTTCGTCGCCGACCCGGCGAAGCGCTCGCTGGTCGTCGGCACGATCGACTTCGACGACTCGGTCGACGCGGCAGCGCTCGCGGCGGCGCTGCGCGCCAACGGCGTCGTCGATGTCGAGCCCTACCGCAAGCTGGGTCGCAACCAGCTCCGGGTCGGGATGTTCCCGGCGATCGAGCCAGACGACGTCGAGGCGCTCGCCTCATGCATCGACTGGGTCGTCGAGAACGCCGCCGAGGTGCGGCCGTGAAGGTCCTCGTCAAGGAGAAGATCGCCGACTCCGGCGTCGAGCTCCTCCGCCAGAACTTCGACGTCGACCTCGGCCTCGAGATGTCCGAGCAGGAGCTGCGCGAGGCGATTGCCGGCTACGACGCGATCCTTGTCCGGTCGGCGACCCAGGTCACCGCCGAGCTGATCGAGCGCGCCGACAACCTCAAGGTGATCGGGCGGGCCGGGACGGGCGTCGACAACGTCGACATCCCGGCCGCGACGCGACGCGGCATCGTCGTCGCCAACGCGCCCGAATCGAACTCGGTCGCTGCCGCCGAGCACACGCTGGCGCTGGCGCTCGCCCTCTGCCGCAACGTCCCCCAGGCACACGGCTCGCTGGTCGGCGGCGCCTGGGAACGCCCGCGCTTCAAGGGATCGGAGCTCTACGGCAAGACGCTGGGAGTGATCGGCTTCGGCCGCATCGGCCAGCTGGTCGCGCGCCGCGCGCAGAGCTTCGACATGGAGGTGCTCGCCTTCGACAAGTTCGTCTCCGCCGAGCGCTTTCGCGAGCTCGGCGTCGAGGGCGTCACCGAGCTGGACGAGCTGCTCGGCCGTGCCGACGTCGTCACGCTGCACGTGCCGAAGACCCCGGAGACGATCGACCTGATCGACGCCGAGGCGGTCGCGGCGATGAAGCAGGGCGCCCGTCTCGTCAACTGCGCCCGCGGCGAGCTGGTCGACCTCGACGCGGTGATGGCCGGCCTGGAGTCCGGCAGGCTGGGCGGCGCGGCGCTCGACGTCTTCCCCGCGGAGCCCTTCACCAAGCACCCGATCTTCGCCCGCGACGACGTCGTCGTCACCCCGCACCTGGGCGCCTCGACCGCCGAGGCGCAGGACCGCGCCGGCGTCGTCACCGCGGAGCAGGTCACCGCGGCGCTGACCGGCGGGGTCGTCACCAACGCGGTCAACATCGCCGCCGTGCGCCCGGAGGAGATGGAGGCCCTTGCGCCCTTCGTGCCGCTCTGCGAAAAGCTCGGCCGCCTCGCGCAAGGCCTCGGCGACGGCTCGGTTGACCGCGTCACCGCGGAATTCCGCGGCCGCATCGCCGCCCACGACACCCGTCTGCTCGGGATCGCCGTGCTGGTCGGGATCCTCTCCGGCCACACCGAGGAGCCCGTGAACCTCGTCAACGCGCCGCAGATGGCCGAGGAGCGCGGCATCGAGCTGATCGAGACCAAGGACAGTGGCTCGGAGGACTTCACCGAGCTGGTCACCGTCCGCCTCGGCGCGGACGGCAACGGCGCGGAGGTCTCCGGCACCGGCGTCGGCCCTCGCAACGAGCCGTACCTTGTCTCGGTCTGGGGCGAGAGCTTCTACCTGCCCTTCGCCGAGCACCTCGCCGTCTTCCGCTACGCCGACCAGCCGGGCATGATCGGCAAAGTCGGGACGATGTTCGGCGAGGAGGGGGTCAACATCATCTCCGCGGCGGTCGGCGCCTCGGCGGGCGGCGAGCAGGCCGTGATGGCGCTGACCACCGACGCGCCGGTGCGCGAGGACACGATCGGCCGCATCATGGAGCTGGACGGCTTCAGCGTCGGCCGCTCTGTCGACCTCTGACTCGATGGCAACGGCGCATCGAAGGGCGCGCCGCGATGTTCTCCAGTTAGTGACGAAGACGCTCTTGATCTTCGCGGCGCTGCTCGCCGCCCTCGCGCTGGCGCCGGCCGCCGCGCCGGCGGCGTACAACGTGTTGCTCGCCGGTGGCCCCGAAGCCAACAGGATCCAGATCACCCTGAGCCCGGACGGGCGCCAGTACGCGATCGAGTCGATCGTGCCGCTCGAAGTCGGCGGCGAGGTCTGCGTGCACCCCGACGGGGTCGAAAACGAACTGGTCTGCGACGCGCCACGGATCGCCAGCTTCGAAGTGAACTCCGGCGCCGGCGAGGACATCGTGTCGGTGGCGTCGACCGTCCCGGTGCCGGTCACGTTGCGGGGTGGCCCCGGCGGCGACCTGCTGATCGGCGGCGGCAGCGCGGACAAGCTGGTCGGCGGCGCCGGCACCGACCATCTCGTCGGCGGCCCGGGAACCGACGCGCTGTTCGGGGGCCCGGGGATCGACGTCCTCGGCGGCGGAGGCGGCGACGACCTCTTGGTCGGCGGGCCCAGCAAGGACCATCTGCAGGGCGGGCCCGGCAAGGACCTGGAATTCCCGGAGGCGCGGACCGCCGCTAAGCCGAAGCCCGCTCGCTAGCGGGTTGACCACCGACCAGCCGACCGCCAACGAAGGTGAGCGCGATCAGGAAGCCGACGAGGGCGAGCGCGGCGTCGAGCCGGAAGGCGGCCTGGATCCCGTCGACGAAGGTGTCCTGGGAGGCGAAGACCGTCGTGGTCAGCCCCAGCCCGATCGAGCCGCCGGCGATCTGGAACATGTAGACGATGCCGCCGGCGAGGCTGGTCTGCGACTCGTCGACCGAGGTCACCCCGGCGGTGGTCGCGGTCGGGTAGAAGCTGCCGATGCCGACGCCGAGCACGACCATGCCGAGCACCAGCGAGCCGTAGCTGGAGCCCTCGTCGACCAGGGAGAAGAGGAACGGAGCGATGGCGATGCAGGCCGAGCCGATCGAGACGAGCAGCTTCGCCCCGAGCCGCTCGTAGAGCGGGCCGGCGACGAACGAGACGAGCGCGAAGGTGGCGAGGAAGGGCAGCATCCCGACGCCCGCCTCGAGCGGCGTGTAGTCGAGGTGCTTCTGCATGAACTGCGGCAGGTAGAGGAGGGCCGCGAAGAAGGTCGCCGACATGAAGAGGATCGCCAGGCAGGAGGCGCGGAAGCTCTCGTTGCGGATCACCTCGCGCGGCACGAGCGCGTTCATCCCGGCGCGGCGCTCGATCGGCAGGAAGGCGACGACGAGCACGCTGGCGAGGGCCAGCAGCGCGATCGTCTTCGGATCGCTCCAGCCCCAGTCGTTCGCCTGGTCGAGCGCGACGAGCAGCGAGACCAAGCCGACTGAGAGCGTCGCGATCCCCGCGTAGTCGATGCGCTGGCGGCCGGCCTTCGGCTCCTCGACGTGGACGAGCGACCAGGTGATCGCCACGGCCAGCGCCGAGATCGGCACATTGACGAAGAAGACCCAGCGCCAGCTGAGCAGGTCGGTCAGCACGCCGCCGATCAGCGGCCCGAGCGCGTTGCCGAGCCCGGCGGCGCCGATGATGATCCCCCCGGCGAGCCCCGCCTTCCCCTCCGGCAGGATCTCGTAGGTCATGCCGAGGATCGCGGGCCACATCAGCGCCCCGCCGATCGCCATCAGCACGCGGCTGGCGATCAGCCAGGCCTCCGACGGCGCGGCGCCGCCCAGCGCCGACATCGAGGCGAAGATGGCCGTGCCGACGAAGAACGCGCGGCGCCGGCCGAACATGTCCGCGAGCCGGCCGCCGGTCACGATCAGCACGCCGAAGGTCAACGCGTAGGCGTTGATCACCCACTGGATCGTGTTGACGTTGGTGTCGAAGTCGCGCTCCATCGTCGGCAGCGCGACGTTGATCGCCGAGAAGTCGTTGGCGATCACGACGACCGAGATGCCCATCGCGAGCAGGGCGAGCCAGGTCTTGCTCGAGATGCGGTCCTCGGCGGAGGCTTTCGAGGCGCGGGACTCCATCGCGGCGCAGCCTAATCGGGGCCGATGACGTGCGCTAACCTGCGGGGACCGAATGGCACCCCGGCTCGACAGCCTGGCGCTTCTCCTTCTCCTCCCCCTCCGGGGGGAATAGCGCTGGGCGGCGCGACAGCCGCGAGAGACAAGGTCATTCGGAAAAGCTGGAGAAGGAGGAAAGCACCGTGAGTCCACCATCTGACGCCGACCGCGTCCACATCTTCGACACGACGCTTCGCGACGGCGAGCAGTCGCCCGGCATCTCGCTCAACACGGCCGAGAAGGTCGAGATCGCCCAGCAGCTGGCGCGGCTCGGCGTCGACGTGATCGAGGCTGGGTTCCCGATCACCTCGCCCGGCGACTTCGAGGCGGTCGAGGCGATCGCCCGCGGCGTCGAGGGGCCGACGATCTGCGGCCTCGCCCGCACCCACAAGGCCGACATCGACGCCGCCTGGGGAGCGATCAAGGACGCCGGGCGACCCCGCATCCACACCTTCATCTCCAC
>DASQDJ010000135.1:0-7327 GCA_035634215.1 Solirubrobacterales bacterium
CCCCCCCCCCCCCGACCCCGCCTCTCGATGCGTTGCGCTTGCCCGCGAGCACTACGGCGCCTACGGCGGCAAGGAGCAGGAGGATCGAGCTGGCCTCGAAGGCGACCAGGAAGCGCTCGAGGAGAAGCTCGCCGATCGCGGCGGGGTCGCCGAAGCCGGGCTTGACCTCCGGTCCCTCGGTGCCGAGCGCGAGCAGGGAGGAGCCGAGCACGGCGATCGCCAGCTCGACGAAGAGTGCGATGCCGAGCAGCGGCGCCAGCAGGCGCTGGCCCGGTATCGGCTCCCAGGCCGACTCCTGGCCGCTGCCGACGTAGGCGACGACGAAGACGTAGAGGACCATCACCGCGCCCGCGTAGACGACGACCTGGGCCGCCGCCAGGAAGGCGGCGCTGAGCAGGAGGAAGAGGACGGCGAGCGAGAAGAGGTGGACGATCAGCGCCAGGACGCTGTAGAGCGGGTTGCGCATCGCGATCACGCCGACCGCGCCGCCGAGGGCGCCCAGCGCGCCCAGGAAGAAGAGCACCTCCTCCACTACTCGCCCTCGCTCCTCAGCGGCGTCCGCTCGATCGGCTCGGCGAGCAGCATCTCCTTGGTGAAGATCAGGTCGTCGCGGTCGTAGTCGGCCATCTCGTAGTCGTGGCCCATCGTGATCGCGTCGAAGGGGCAGGCGAGCTCGCAGTAGCCGCAGAAGATGCAGCGCGAGAGGTTGATCTCGTAGACGGCGGCGTAGCGCTCACCCGCCGAGACCCGCTCGCCGGGCACGTTCTCGGCGGCGACGACGCGGATGCAGTCGGCCGGGCAGGCGGCGGCGCAGAGCGAGCAGCCGACGCATTTCTCCAGGTCGGTGTCCTCGAACTTGTGGAGTTTGTGGCGGCCCCGAAAGCGGGGGTAGACCGGCGTCTTCTCCTCGGGGTACTCGATCGTCATCGGCCCCTCGATCAGCCGCGCCATCGTCGTCTTCAACCCCCGCAGCGTCTCGCCGAAGGCGCGGTAGGCGCCGCCGAGCCCGCCCGGTTCTGGACCGCGCTGCACCTCGACCACGTCCTGGTCCTTGAGGTAGGCGAACTCGGTCACGTCACCACCACCAGCACCGCGGTGACGAGGACGTTCAACGTCGCCAGCGGCAGCAGGATCTTCCAGCCGAGGCTCATCAGCTGGTCGTAGCGCAGCCGCGGCAGCGTCGCCCGCACCCAGATGAACAGCAGGACGAGGGCGAGGATCTTGGCCAGCATCCAAACGGGGTCGAGGAAGCCGGGGCCGGGGCCCATCCAGCCGCCCAGGAACATCGCCGCGGCAATCCCCGACACGACGAGGATCTCCATGTATTCGACCAGCAGGAAGCTGCCGAAGCGCATGCCGCCGTACTCGGTCATGAAGCCCTGGACGAGTTCGGCGTCGGCCTCCGGCATGTCGAAGGGCGTGCGGTTGGTCTCGGCGAAGCCGGCCAGCATGAAGACGAGGAAGCCGACGAACTGGGGGACGATGAACCAGACGTCGTCCTGGGCGTGGACGATGTCGACCAGCGAGAGCGAGCCGCCCATCATCACCGCGCCGAGCAGCGCCAGCCCCATCGCCACCTCGTAGGAGATCAACTGGGCGGCGCCGCGCATCGCGCCGAGCAGGCTGTACTTGGAGCCCGAGGACCAGCCACCCAGCAAGACGCCGTAGAAGGCGATCGAGCCGACCGCGAAGAAGTAGAGGATGCCGATCGGCACGTCGATCCCGTAGAGGCCGACGCCGTTCTGCACATCCCCCCAGGGGATGATCGCCAGCGCCAGCACGCCGGAGAGGACCGGCAGTAGCGGCCCGATCACGAACAGGGTCGGGATCGCGTTGGCGGGCCGGAAGGCCTCCTTGGAGAGCAGCTTGCCGACGTCGGCGAGCGGCTGCAGGAGGCCGTAGGGGCCGACCCGGTTGGGCCCGTAGCGGTGCTGGAAGCGGCCGATCAGCTTGCGCTCCAGGACCGTCATCAGCGGCAGGATCGCGAAGATCAGGCCGAAGATCACCAGCGACTTGACGACCATGATCCAGGCCGCCTCGGCGAAGGTCGTGTCGGCGACCGGCAGCATCAGCCGGCAGTCTTCTCGATAGTCACGGCGACCGGCGCGCCGTTCAGCAGCGCGTTGGCGTTGCCCTCGACGACGCCCTCGATCAGGAAGCAGACGCCCTGCTGGACTCGTTCCTTGATCTCGACGCGCGCCTCGATGCTGCTGCCGTTCTGAGCGACCCTGACTTCGTCCCCGCTGCTCAGTCCGAGTCGCTCCGCGTCGGCTGGGGCCATCTCGACCCGCTGCTCGGGTTGGAGGAACTTCAGCGGCGGGTTGAGCTCGGTGATCGGGCCGGCCCAGAGGTCGCGGTAGGTGCCGAGACGGAGGGTGCCGTTCGAGGCCGGCTGGGAGCCCAGTACCGGCTCCCCGGACGCGACTCCGCGAGCTGCGTCGCCGGTCTCCGTGCTGCCGCCAGGCGCTCCGCGCTCAGTGTCCGGGGAACCGGCACCGGACTCCCTTTCAGGGACGGGAGCCGAAGCGGCGGCGGCCGGGAAGGAGCTAGCGGCGTCACGGTCCTGCCAACGGATGCCGCGGCCGGAGATTTCAGAGTCGTCGAGCCCCGAATAGAAGGGGACGGCGTCTGCGAGGGCGGCGAAGGCCGAGGGCTGGGAGGTGACGCCGGTGTCGTGTCCCAGCGCCAGCGAAAGCTCGGCCAACACGCCCCAGTTCGGGCGGATGTCGCCGGGACGCGAGGCGCTTGGGCGCACTCGTTGCAACCGACCATCCGGGTGGGTCACCGTGCCGTCTTTCTCGGCGTGGGTCTCGAGCGGGAAGACGACGTCGGCCATCGCCGCGGTGGCGTTCTCGAACATCGAGAAGACGACGACGTGGTCGGCGGCAGCGAGAGCGCGCTGCCAGGCCGCCGTGTCCGGAAAGTCGCGCAGCGGGTCGGCGCCGAAGAGGACGACGGCTTTGACCTCCCCGGACTCCAGGCCATCGCGGATCGCTTCCGTGTCCCGACCGATGCCTGCTCCGTTCGGCCGCGATATACGGCTTAACGGAGCACTCGTCAGTCCCGGCCCGGCGTCGGGGAGGCAGCCGGCCTCGCGCAGGCCGCGGCCGTTGGCCAGCTCGGGCACTTCCAGCAGGCCGGCGCCGTCCTTGCCGGCGAGGTCGAGGGCGGCGGCGAGGTCGAGCAGGGCGTTCAGGGCGGCCTCGCCGCCGCGGCCGAGTCGCTCGCCCCAGACAATCGCGACCTTCTCGGCGTCGCGCAGGACTTCGTCCTCGGCCAGCGCCGAGAAGACGGAGGCGGCGTCGCCCGGTGCGTAGCGGTGGACCGCCGCGGCGCCGCCGTCGAGCGCGGTCGGGCGCTCGGTCGCCACAACCAGCCGGGCGCCGTTGCGGCGGACGGCCTTGCGGATTCGCAGGTCGAGGATCGACATGTCGTGCAGCGGGTCGGTGCCGACGACGAGGATCGCGTCGGCGTCGTCAATCTCGCGCGTGCGCAGCGCCAGCTCGGGCCGCGCCAGCCGCAGCAGCGTCTCGCGCGACGCGCCGCCGGCCCGGCGCGACTCGACGTGCGGCGAGCCGAGCGCCTCGCGCAGCAGCCGCTGCACAAGGTAGCCCTCCTCGTTGGAGGCGTCGCCGACGATCGCGGCGCTTGCCGCCCCGGCCGCACGCAGCCCCTCGGCGGCCTTGGCGATCGCCTCGTCCCAGCCGGCTTCGGTCCCGCCGCGCAGGCGCGGCGCGGTCACCCGCTGCTCGGCATCGAACATCTCGAAGCCGTAGCGGCCGCGGTCGCAGAGCCAGCCGTCGTCGACCTCGGCGTTGTCGCGCGCGATCGCCCGCTTCACCTTCTCGTCGCGCACCGTGAAGCTGACGTTGCACTGGCTCGGGCAGAGGGTGCAGACAGAGCCGGCTTCCTCGACGTCCCAGGGCCGCGCCCGGAAGCGGTACGTGTAGTTGGTCAGCGCGCCGACCGGGCAGATGTCGGTGATGTTGCCGTGGAAGGGCGCGACGTAGGGCCGCTCGTCGAAGGTGCCGACGTAGGTGCGGTCGCCGCGCTCGAGCAGCTGCAGCTGCGAGTCCTCGGCGACCTCCTGGCTGAAGCGCACGCAGCGGTAGCAGAGGATGCAGCGCTCGCGATCGATCGCGACCAGCGGGCTCAGCGGCAGCGGCTTCTCGAAGTGCCGCTTGGGGTCGGTGAAGCGGCTTTTGCCGGGGCCCCAGCCCATCGTGATGTCCTGCAGCGGGCACTCGCCGCCTTTGTCGCAGACGGGGCAGTCGAGCGGATGGTTGACGAGCAGAAACTCGACCACCGCGCTCTGCGCCTCCTTGACCTGCTCGGTGCGGGTGTGGACGACCATGCCGTCCCGCACCGGCGTCGAGCAGGAGGTCTGCAGCTTCGGGATGCCCTCTATCTCGACCAGGCACATGCGGCAGGCGCCGACCGGCGGGCCGAGTTTCGGCTCGTAACAGAAGACCGGGATCTCGACGTCGCCGCGCGTCGCGGCGTCATGGAGCATCTCGCCCTCGACCGCGCTCACCTCGCGGCCGTCGACGATGATCGTCACCTCGCGGCCCCTGCTCACGAGGCCGCTCCCATGCTGCTCGGCATCGCCCCGATCGCCTCGGCCGGGGCCTGCACCGCCGCGATCCGCTCCGGCTCGTCCAGGGCGCCGCTCGCCTCGGCGATCACCTGCTCGAACTCGTCCCGGAACTTGCGGACCATCGCGCCCACCGGCATCGCCATCGAGTCGCCGAGGACGCAGAGGCAGTGGCCGATGATGTTTTCCTGCACCGAGGCGACGATGTCGAGGTCCATCGGCGTCGCCTCGCCGCGTACGACCCGTTCCAGCATCTTCACGGTCCAGTTGGTGCCCTCGCGGCACGGCGTGCACTTGCCGCACGACTCGTGGTGGTAGAAGCGCGCCGTGCGGAGCGCCATGTGCGGGATCGAGACGGTGTCGTCGGCGACGATGATCGAGCCGGAGCCGAGCATCGAGCCGGCCTCCGCCATCGCCTCGAAGGAGTAGGGGAGGTCGAGCCCCTCCTCGGCCTTCAGCACCGGCGAGGAGGAGCCGCCGGGGTAGAAGGCCTTCAGCTCGCGGCCGTCCAGCGGGCCGCCGGCGAGGTCGCAGATCAGCTCGCGGGTCGGGATGCCGAGCTCGACCTCGTAGTTGCCCGGTCGCTTGACCCGTCCGGAGACCGAGACGACCTTGGTCCCGGGCGACTGCTCGGTGCCGAAGCCGCGGAACCACTCGGCTCCCTTGCCGACGATGTGCGGCACGTTGGCGAGCGTCTCGACGTTGTTGATCAGGGTCGGCCCGCCGTAGAGACCCTGCACGGCTGGGAAGGGCGGCTTGAGGCGCGGGTTGCCGCGCTTGCCCTCGAGCGCGTCGAGCAACGCCGTCTCCTCGCCGCAGATGTAGGCGCCGGCGCCGCGATGGACGACCAGCTCCAGGCCGCAGTGGCTGCCGAGGATGTTCTGGCCGAGGAAGCCGGCCTCGTACGCCTCGGCGGCCGCCTGGTCGAGGATGTCGGCCTGCAGGTCGTACTCGCCGCGAATGAAGATGAAGGCGTGGCCGGCTCCGGCGGCGCGGGCGGCGATCGCGATCCCCTCGATCAGCTGGTGCGGGTTGCGCTGCATCAGCTCGCGGTCCTTGAAGGCGCCCGGCTCGGACTCGTCGGCGTTGCAGCAGAGGTACTTGGCCATCTCGCCGCGCGGCAGGAAGGAGGCCTTTTTGCCCATCGCGAAGCCGGCGCCGCCGCGCCCGCGCAGACCCGAGTCCTCGAGCTCCTTGAGGATCTCGTCGGGCTCCATCTCGCGGTAAGCCCGCTGCAGCGACTCGTAGCCGCCGTAGCCGCGGTAGCCGTCGATCGTCCGCAGGTTCGGGTCGGCGGCGTGCTCAAGCAGGACGCGCGTCTCAGGCATCGCCGCCTCCCGCGCCGTCGCGGTCTCCGGCCAGCGGCCGCTTCTTCAACGCCTTCTCGGCGAGCACCTCGTCGCCGGCGAGGAGCTGCTCGATGGCGGTCCGAGCGTCGCCTGCCTCGAGCGGGCCGAAGTAACGCTCGTCGATCGAGGCCATCGGCGCGATGTCGCAGGCGCCGAGGCACTCGAAGCCGCTGAGGAAGACCTTGCCGTCGGGCGAGAGGGCGCCGTGGCGCGCCGCGTGCGGGTCGCAGCCGGCGGCCTCGGCGAACGCCTCGAGCAGGTCGTCCGCCCCCCGCATCCAGCAGCTGATGTTGGTGCAGACGTGGACCTGGTGCTCGCCGGCCGCCGAGGTGTGCAGCAGGTCGTAGAAGCTGGCGACCGATTCGAGGTAGGCGGGGGTTACCCGCATCACCGCCGCGGCCTGCCGGATCCCCTCGGGGGTGCACCAGCCGTAACGTCGCTGCACCGCCCACAGCGCCGGGATCGAGGCCGACTTGCGGTCGGGGTAGCGCGCCATCCGCTCCTCGATCTCCTCGCGCAGGTCGTCCGGGCAGCCGACCTCGTGCAGCTCGGGGATCTCCTCGGCCGAGCGCTCGGGCACGCGGCCCTCGTCGACCGCGGGATCGACCGGCAGTCCGCTCATCGATCCACCCCACCCAGGATCGGATCCAGCATGCCGAGCGAGGCGATCATGTCGGCGACGTAGCCGCCGACCGACATGTCGCGGAACGACTGCAGGTTGACGAAGGAGGGGTCGCGATAGTGGACGCGGGCCGGCTTCGCCGAGCCGTCGGCGAGGACGAAGCAGCCGAGCTCGCCCCGCGGCGACTCGATCGAGTAGTAGATCTCGCCCGGCGGCACGCGGTAGCCCTCGGTGACGAGCTTGAAGTGGTGGATCAACGACTCCATCGAGGTCGACAGCTCCGAGCGCGGCGGCAGCACGTACTTGCGATCGTCGGCGATGTGCGGCCCCTCGGGCAGCGCGTCGAGCGCCTGGTCGATGATCGCGCAGGACTCGTAGATCTCGGCGAGCCGCACCGCGAAGCGGTCGTAGTTGTCGCCGACGGTGCCGACCGGGATCTTGAAGTCGAAGTCCTCGTAGGAGCAGTAGGGGTCGGCCTTGCGCAGGTCCCACGGCACGCCGGCGGCGCGCAGCAGCGGGCCGGTCACGCCCAGCTCCAGCAGCCGCTCGCGGGAGACGATGCCGACGCCTTTGGTCCGCTGCAGGAAGACCTCGTTGCGGTCGAGCAGGTCTTCGTACTGGCCGACCCGGACCGGCATTTCCTCGGCGAAGGCGCGGCACTTCTCCTCGAAGCCGACGGGGATGTCCTCGATCACGCCGCCGACCTGGAAGTAGCGGGTGTGCATCCGCTGCCCGGTCGCCATTTCGAAGAGGTCGAGGATC
>DASQDJ010000136.1:0-3410 GCA_035634215.1 Solirubrobacterales bacterium
CGGGCGCGGTCAGCTTCGCTCTGCACGGCGGCGGCTTCCTCGACAGCCCGCTCGACTCGACCGGCCTGACGACCTGGGGCGAACCGGGCCCCGGTCGCTGGATCACCGTCTACGGCAACGCCGGCCACGCCTGGATGACCATCGCCGGCCTCGCCTTCGACACCTCCGGCGGCGCCGGCCCGCGCTGGCACCCGACTCCCGTCTACAGCGGCGAAGGCTTCATCGCCCGCCATCCCCCCGGCTACTGAGCCTCGACCGGCCGGCCTTCGCGCTGCCACGTCCCGACGCCGCCGCGGGCGACGTGGACGACTCGCTCGAAGCCCTCCCGCTGGAGGACCGAGGCGGCTAGGCCACTTCGCGCGCCCGCCTTGCAGATCGTCGCGATCTGGCGGTCGCGGGGGAGCTCGTCGAGGCGGTCGGGGAGATCGCCGAACGGGATGTGCAGCGAGTCGGGGATGTGGCCTGAGGCGAACTCGGCGGGGCGGCGCACGTCCAGGACCAGCGGCGCCGCTTTGCCCTGGCGCGACCTGTCGCCGTTGAGCCGCGCCGCCAGCTCCCGCGGCCCGATCGCCTCGATCCGCTCCACGGGCCGCTCCTCCGCCCGCCAGGCCGACATGCCGCCGCCGAGGAAGCCGCGCACCCGCAGGCCCACGGCGGCCAGCAGCTCGGCGGCGTGCAGCTCGTTGCCGTCGGAGGCGGCGACGATCACGACGTCGGCCTCCGGCGGCACCACCTGCGCGACCTTCGTCGCGAAGCCCGTGTCGTAGGCCGAGGCGCTGATCGCGCCGGGGATGTGCGCCTCGTCGAACTGCTCGTTGGTGCGCGAGTCGACTGCCACCGCGCCCTCCGCGATCGCCGCTTCGAAGGCGACGGGCGAGAGCCGCGACGGCGCGCCGATCGACTCGACCAAAGGCCCGCGGTTCAGCGTGACGATGTGCTCGACGTTGGGCGGCCGCTCGCCGATGCTCGCCACGGCGTCGTCCACGAACGAGGCCTCGTCGCCGATCGCCAGCGCCCGGTTGTGGCGGCGCTCGAAGCCGATCGTCGAGGAGGTCTTCAGGTCGATGCCCGAGCTGCCGCAGAGCGAGCCGCCCAGGTGCCCTGGCCAGACCTCGACCTCGTCGGGCAGCGCCAGCAGCCGCTCGTGCAGCGAGCGGAAGATCTCGGTGGCGCCCTCGCGCGGCTCGATCGCAAGGTCGGGTCGCGCCACGTCGCCGACGAAGAGCGAGTCGCCGCTCAGCACCGCGACCGGGTCCTCGCCGCGACCCGGGTCGCGGAGCAGGAAGCAGGTGTGCTCGGGCCGGTGGCCGGGGGTATGGAGCGCCTCCACCGTCGCCGCCTCGCCCAGCTCCAGCGTCCAGCCGTCGTCGAACGGCTCGTGCTCGTACTCGGCCTCGGCGAGCCGGTTGACGTGGATCGCCGCCCCCGTCGCCCGCGCCAGCCTGCCGTGGCCGGAAACGTGATCGGCGTGGTTGTGGGTCTCCAGCACGTGCTCGACGCGGACGCCGTGCAGGCGGCTCAGCTGAAGGTAGGGGTCGATGTCCCACTGGGGATCGACCACGAGCGCCGTGCCCGAGCCCGGGTCCCCGACCAGGTAGGAAGCGCAGCCCAGATCCTCGTGGATGATCTGGCGGAAGAGCATGTGTCAGGGTAACCGCCAGGAAGGAGCCGGATGAGCGTCAACGAGGAGACCAGCCTGGAGCGTCAGCTCGACGCGTTGCTCGAGGTCGAGCGCTTCGAGCCTCCCGCCGGCTTCCGCGCCGAGGCGCTCGTCGGCGACAGCGCCGTCTACGAAGAGGCTGGCGCCGACCCGGAGGCGTGGTGGCTGCGCCAGGCGCGCGGGCTGATCGACTGGGTCGAGGAGCCGAGCGAAGGCCTCGACGACTCCAACCCGCCCTTCTACAAGTGGTTCGCGGACGGTCGCCTCAACGCCTCGGCCAACTGCCTCGACCGCCACGTCGAGGCGGGGCGCGGCGAGCGGGTCGCCTACCACTGGCGCGGCGAGGAGGGCGAGGAGCGCGACGTCACCTACGCCGAGCTGCTCGCCGACACCCAGCGCTTCGCCAACGCCCTGCGCGATCGCGGCATCGGCCGCGGCGACGTGGTCGGGATCTACCTACCGATGATCCCCCAGGTCGTCGTCGCGATGCTCGCCTGCACCCGGATCGGCGCCGTCCACAACGTCGTCTTCGGCGGCTTCTCCGCCGAGGCGGTGCGCGAGCGGATGGAGTTCTCCGAGGCCAAGGCGCTGGTCACCGTCGATGGCGCCCGCCGCAAGGGCGCCGCCGCCGCGGTCAAGGCGCGGGTCGACGAGGTGCTCGACGCGGTCCCCTCGGTCGAGACGATCTTCGTGGTCCGCCACACCGGCGAGGCGTGCGAGATGCGCGAGGGGCGCGACGTCTGGTTCGAGGCGGCGCTGGAGGCGGCGGCCCCCGAGTGCCCGCCCGAGCCGATGGGCGCCGAGGACCCGCTCTACATCCTCTACACCTCGGGCTCGACCGCGAAGCCGAAGGGCATCCTGCATACGACCGGCGGCTACCTGACCGGGGTCGCGTGGACCCACCGCCACGTCTTCGACCTGCGGCCCGAGGAGGACGTCTACTGGTGCGCGGCCGACGTCGGCTGGGTCACCGGCCACTCCTACATCGTCTACGGGCCGCTCCTCAACGGCGCCACGAGCGTCATGTACGAGGGGGCGCCCGACTACCCGGCCAAGGACGTCTGGTGGGAGCTGGTCGAGCGCTACGGCGTCACGATCCTCTACACGGCGCCGACCGCGATCCGCGCCTGCATGAAGTGGGGGCCGCGGCACCCCGAAGCCCACGACCTCACCTCGCTGCGCCTGCTCGGGTCGGTCGGCGAGCCGATCAACCCAAAGGCCTGGCTCTGGTACCACAAGGTCGTCGGCGGCGAACGCTGTCCGATCGTCGATACCTGGTGGCAGACGGAGACCGGCCAGATCATGATCTCGCCGCTGCCCGGCGCGGTCGCGACCAAGCCGGGCTCGGCGACCCTGCCGCTGCCGGGGGTCGACGCCGCGGTGGTCGACGAGCGCGGCGAGCCGGTCGACGGCCGCGAGGGCCTGCTCGTCCTGCGCCGCCCCTGGCCGGGCATGCTGCGCACCCTCTACAAGGAGGAGGAGCGCTTCGTCGCGACCTACTTCGAGCGCTTCGGGCCGCGCACCTACCTGGTCGGCGACGCGGCGCGGCGCGACGAGGACGGCTACTTCTGGGTGCTCGGCCGGATCGACGACGTGATCAACGTCTCCGGCCACCGCCTCTCGACCGCCGAGGTCGAGTCGGCGATCGTCTCCCACCCCAAAGTCGCGGAGGCTGCGGTGATCGGCCAGGCCGATCCCGACACCGGCCAGGCGATCTGCGCCTTCGTCACCCTGGAAGGTGATCTGGAAG
>DASQDJ010000137.1:0-16742 GCA_035634215.1 Solirubrobacterales bacterium
GCCCGCAGCGGCGCCGCGCCGACCACCAACCTCGCCAAGTTCTTCGTGAGCACGAAGAAGACGGGCGGCTGGGACGGGCTCGTCGACCTGATCTACAACACGACGGCCGCCTTCAACGAATTCGACCAGCACGGGCACTTCGGCCGGGCGCTGATCACGCTCACCAACTGCACCGACTACGTGCTCGAAGAAACCAGCAGTTGTTCGGCCAACTTCCACGACCGCGAAGGCGAACCGACCGCCTCGTCAGCCGGAGCCTCCGCATCCGGCCTCTACCAGCTCATCCAGGAACTCGAAAACCAAGGCGGGGAAGCGTCGGGCGGCGGCGGCGTGATCGCCCCAGGCGACGCTTCCGAGCCGTCCCCGCCGGAGAGCCCGACCACGCCGGCGCCGACGCCGGAGGCCCCGGCCCCCGACCTGGGCGAAGGGGAAAAGCTCGAAGAAGCCGCTGAGGAAAACGAGAACCTGGCCCTCCTCGACTACCTGCTGGCGCCATGAGGAACCGCGGCGGCATACAGGGGGTGGCGAGCAGCCCGGTGATCGTCGGCGCGGTCACCGTGCTCGTGCTGATCGTCGCCGTCTTCCTCGCCTACAACGCCAACAACGGGCTGCCCTTCGTCTCGACCTACAACCTCACCGCGCGGGTTCCGAACGCGAACGCGATCGTCAAAGGAAACGAGGTGAGGATCGGCGGCGCGCGGGTCGGGGTGGTCCGCGGCGTCGACCCGGTCCAGCTGGAGAACGGCGAGGTGGTGGCCGAGCTCGACGTCCGGCTCGACAAGAGCGCCGAACCGATCCCGGTCGACTCGACGATGATCATCCGGCCGAAATCGCCGCTGGGGCTCAAGTACCTGCAGATCGTTCCCGGCCGCTCCGACGAGGGCTTCGAGGCCGGCGACACCATCCCGGTCTCCGCGGCGCGGCCCGAGCCGGTCGACATCGACCAGTTCTTCAACATGTTCGACGAGGAGACCCGCAACAACATCAGGCGCAGCCTGACCGGCTTCGGCAACTCCTTCGCGGGCCGCGGGCCGCAGATCAACAACGCCTTCGGCGCGCTGCGCGAACTGGCCGAAAGCAGCCAGGGCCCGCTGCGCACGCTGGCTGCCCCCAGCACCAACTTCGGCGGCTTCTGGCGCGCGCTCGAGGACCTCTCCGCCACCGTCGCGCCGGTCGCCGAGACGCAGGCGAGCATGTTCGTCGCGCTCGATCGCACCTTCGCCGCCTTCGCGCGCGTCTCGCGCCCCTACATCCAGGAAACGATCGAGAAAAGCCCCCGGATGCTCGACGCCGTGACGGCGGACCTGCCCCAGATCAGGCCCTTCCTGCGCAGCTCGGCCCGCTTCTTCACGGCGCTGCAGCCGGGAGCGCGCGCGGTCGGCCGCACCGCACCGACCATAAACGCCGCCCTGCGGACCGGCATCCCCGTGCTCAACGCCTCGCCGGCCTTCAACGCGCAGTTGCGGCCGACCGCGGAAGCGCTGCTTGACTTCCAGGAGGCTCCGGGCGCGATGAACGGCCTCGGCCTGCTGATCGACACGAACAAGCTGCTCGGCCCCGCGATCCGCTTCATCGCGCCCGCCCAGACGAAATGCAACTACCTGACGCTCGCCTTCCGCAACTTCGCCAGCGTCGCCAGCGGCAGCAACGGCGTCGGCAACTGGCTCAACGTGGTCGGCTTCGAGGCGCCCGACGGGCCGAACGCCGAGTCCCAGCCCTCCTCGTCGCCGGCCAGCGGCAAAGGTAAAAACAACCTGCACTTCAACCCCTACCCGAGGACCGCGGCGCCCGGCCAGGACGGCGTCTGCGAAGCCGGCAACGAGCGCTACGCGATCGGCCAGACCGTGATCGGCCGCGCCCCGGACCTGCTCGGCACGACGACCGGGGGCAGCGAATAGTGGGACGCCTGCCGGAGAGAGATACCAGGCAGCACGCGGGCAAGCGCGGCCTGTTCGGCTGGCGGCCGAGCAACGCGACGATCGCGCTGATCTTCGTCCTCATCTTCACGATCGGCCCCTACCTCGCCTTCACCAAACACGTGCCGTTCACCGGCTACGGCTACGAGCTGAACGCGACCTTCGCCAACTCGGCGAACATCTCGGTCAACTCGCCGGTGCGGATCGCCGGCGTCGACGTCGGCAAAGTGATCGAGACGAGCCAGGATGGCGCCACCTCGACCGTCACCTTCACGGTCGAAGGCAAGGGGCGGCCGATCCACGCCGACGCCTACGCCCAGATCCGCCCCCGGATCTTCCTCGAGGGCAACTTCTTCATCGACCTCGACCCGGGCAGCCCGAGCGCGCCCGAGATGGACAGCGGCGGCACGATCCCGGTCAGCCGCACCTCGATCTCGGTCCAGCTCGACGAGGTGCTGACCGCGCTGCAGTCGCCGGTGCGGGCCGACCTCAGCCGCCTGCTCGAAAGCTTCGGCGAAGCGCTTACCCGCAAGCCGAGCGCCGCCGAAGACGCGACGCAGCTCCCCGACGCGCGCGGCAAAAGCGGCGCCGAGGGCCTCAACTACGCCTTCCGCCACGGCGGTCGCGCGGGCCGCTACAGCGCCCAGGTGACCAACGCCTTCCTCGGCACCGAACCGGGGGATCTCTCGCGGTTCATCGGCGGCGCCAGCCGCGCCTTCGGCGCGCTCGCCAGTCGCGAGGAGGACCTGCAGCAGCTGAGCGTCAACTTCGACGTCTTCACCGGCGCCCGCGCCGCGCAGTCGACCAACCTGGCGACCACCTTCCGGCGCTTCGCGCCGGCGCTGCGGACCGCGAAAACCTCGCTGGTCAGCCTCAACCGCACGCTGCCGCCGCTGCGCGCCTACTCGATCGAGCTGCGCCCCGCCGTCGCCGAGCTGCCCGGCCTGATCGCCGCCGGGCGGCCCTGGCTGCGGCAGGCTAACCCGCTGCTCGGCAAGCGCGAGTTGGGCGGCGTCGCGCGTCTGCTGCGCGAATCGACGCCCGGGCTTGCGGGCGCCGCGCAGGCCGGCAAAGCGCTCACGATCCCGGAGATCAACCGGATCAGCCTCTGCACCACGCAGGTGATCGCGCCGACCAACGAGCAGACGATCCAGGACCGCTTCTCGACCGGAGGGCCCGCCTACCGCGAGTTCCTCTACGGCCTGGTCAACCTGGCCGGCTGGGGGCAGAACTTCGACGGCAACGGCTATTACGCGCGCGTGCAGCCAGGCGGCGGTGACGAGCTGGTCGGCCTGCCGAATCCCAAAGGGAACCTCTCGACCGACAAGGTCGGCTGGGGCTATACGATCGAGCCGCCGCTCGGCGTCCAGCCGCAGCTCGGCGGCAGGCCTCCCAAGAAGCCGGACGTCCGCTGCCACACCAACCCGGTCCCGGATCTCAACGCCGGCCTCGGCCAGCCGGGGCCGCCCACCCTTACCCCCGGAGGACCATGAGCGACGGCAACGGACAGGTCAGCCGCGTGCGGCACTTCCGCGCCTGGCTCGGCCGCCAGACCCGGGGCCGAGGCCGCGACACGATCGCGATCTTCGTCCTCGCGGTCGTGGCGATCGTGATGACCCTGTGGATCTTCACCCAGCAGAAAGCCGCGCTGCCCTCCTGGGCGCCGCTGGTCGGCGAAGATTTCGTCCCGCTGAGCGCCGACTTCACCAGCGCCCAGGCGGTGACGCCGGGGCAGGGCCAGGCGGTCGTGATCGCCGGCGTGCGGATCGGCAAGGTGTCCTCGGTCGACGTCGACGAAGGGCACGCCGTCGTCGGCATGGACGTCGAGCCGCAGTACCTCGAGCTGATCCACCCGGACGCGACGCTGCTGCTGCGGCCGAAAACCAACCTCAACGACATGGTCGTCGAGATCGACCCCGGCACCGCTCGCGGGCACGTCGAGGAGGGTCACCACTTCCCGCTCTCGCGGACCGAGCCGAACGTCAACTTCGAGGCGTTCCTCTCCATCCTCGACGAAGACACGCGCCGCTACCTGCAGCTCCTGGTGGCCGGCGGCGCCCAGGGGATCGGCGGGCGCGGCATGCAGCTCTCCGGCGCCTTCCGCCGGCTCGGCTCCTTCTCGCGGATCGTCGCCGACCTCAACCAGGCGGTGGCCGGCCGGCGCCAGGCGCTGGCGCAGGTGATCCACGACTTCGGCCTGCTGACCAACGAGCTCGGCCGCCGCGACGCGCAGCTCGAACGCTTCGTCACCTCCTCCAAAGACGTGCTCGGCAACTTCGCCAACCAGCAGGCGGCGATCCAGGAATCGCTGATCGAGTTCCCGGCGACCCTCGCGGCCCTCCAGTCGGGCCTGCGCAGCTCGACCCGCTTCTCGGAGGCGGCCCGGCCCGCGCTCCTGCGGCTGATCCCCCAGGCGCGGGCGCTCGGCCCCGCGTTCGACGCGCAGAAGCGGCTGTTCGCGCAGACGCGCATCCCGCTCCGCGACCAGATCAGGCCGTTCACGCGCCAGATCCTGCCGGTGCTGCGGCACGTCAAGCAGGGCTCGGCCGACCTCGACACTTCGGTCACCGGCTTCGGCAACGCGCTGCACGGCTTCAACAGCTTCCTCAACGAGCTCGCCTTCAAGCCGAAAGGCTCGCGCCAGAGCTACCTCTTCTACCTGCCCTGGCTCAGCCACAACGCGAACGCGAGCTTCAACCTGCAGGACGCCGGCGGGCCGATCCAGCGGACGCAGCTGCTGATCACCTGCAACGGCTCCTTCCTCGCCTACGGAATTTCGGCGTCGGGCCAGAAACCGTACGTGACGACCGTGCTCGAAGGGGCGCGCCTGCCGCGACCGACCGACCTGCCGTTCATCCCGGCCGACAGAGAGGCCGAACTACAAGGAGTCCCCGGCTGCGGGCCGCAGGTGGCCAAATGAGCAAGCGCGCGCCCAGCACCGCCCAGCTCCTCGTCATCGTCGGCTTCGCGCTGTCGTGCTTCGGGATCCTGCTCTTCCTCTGGATCACCTTCGGCGGGCCGACGCCGTTCAAGGCGAAGCCCTACGAGATCAAGATCCCGTTCAAAGAGGCGACGCAGCTCGCCGAGCAGTCGGACGTGCGCATCTCCGGCGTCTCGGTCGGGAAAGTGCAGAGGATCGACCTCGCCGAGAACGGCGAAGACGCGCTGGCGACGGTCTACCTCGACAACGCGTACGGCCCGATCCCGCGCGGCACGCGGGCGATCCTGCGCACCAAGACGCTGCTCGGCGAGACCTACGTGGAGCTGACGCCGGGCAACCCCGACGCGGCCGACCTGGCCGACGGCGCGATTCTGCCCGCGGGACGGATCGCCGAATCGGTCCAGCTCGACGAGATCTTCCGCACCTTCGACGCGCGCACCCGGGCCGCCTTCCAGGAATGGCAGCGCCAGGCGGCGATCGCGATCGAGGGGCAGGGAGAGAGCTTCTCGATGGGCCTCGCCGAACTCGAACCGACCTTCCAGGAGTTCGACCGTCTCTTCCGAGTCCTCGACACGCAGCGGCTGGCGCTGCGGCAGCTCTTCCGCAACGGGGCCATCACCTTCCAGGCGCTGCGCGGCCGCGAAGGCCAGCTCGCCGACCTGATCCAGAGCTCGAACGCGGTCTTCCAGACCACCGCGGCGCGCGACCGCGACATCGAAGCGCTCTTCCGAGCCTTCCCCACCTTCCTCGACGAGTCGCGGCTCACCTTCGACCGGCTGCGCGAGTTCGCCTTGAACACCGATCCGCTGATGCGCCAGCTGGTGCCGGCGGCCGAAGAGCTCTCGCCGACCCTGATCTCGCTCTCGCGCTTCGCGCCCCAGGCCAAGGGCTTCTTCAAGGGCTTCGCCCCGGTTATCCGGCGGGCGGACACGGGCTTCCCCGCCGCGCGGAGATTCCTCCGCGACGACTTCCCGGTCCTGCTGCGGGCGCTCGACCCCTTCCTGCGCACCCTCAACCCGGTGCTCACCGGCCTCGGCCTCTACAGAAACGAGATCGCGGCGGCGATGGCCAACGTCGCGGCCGCGACGAACGCTCGCGTCGTCGGCGGCGTCAAGTTCCTGCGGGCGATGGGGCCGTTCAACCCCGAATCGCTCGCCGTCTTCCAGCGCCGCCTGACCAGCAACCGCAACAACGCCTACCCGCAGCCGCTCGCCTCCGAGCGGCTGCCGAGCGGCCTGCTCAGCTTCGACACTCGCCAGTGCAGCTCTGGGATCACCGCCCAGCTCGACCCCACCACCCCGCAGGACCCCGACTTCCAGAGCCGGGTTAGGGCGACTGAAAAAGAAAGCACTCTGCAGCGGGCCGAAAAACTATTCGGCCTGCTCAGGCACTACACGATGGCCGACCAGGACAGCACCGCCACCGTCCCGGCCCCGACCTGCAGCCAGCAGGCGCCCTTCGAGCCGATCTACGGCAGCGAGGCGCCGACGATCTACCAGCACACCTACGAACAGGGCGGCTAGCCCTTTGGGACGCAGGGGACGAGGACGACGCCTTTGAGCATCGTCGTCGGAGGGGCGCCCGGCACCCCCGCTTCGTTCCTGAAGACCGCCTTCGAGGTCGCGACCTCGAACACCCCGTCGGGGCACCTGGCCCTCAGCAGGCTGCGCTCCTCGCCTTCGTAGGCGTAGTCGCGACCGAGCCGGACCCGGAAGTCGACCAGAGAGCCGGCGCCGGCGGCGATTACGGGGACCCGCGCCACCGAGTGGACCCCGGAGCCGGACCTCCGAACCGTCACTCTGGTGACGACCGCGGCCGGAACCGGGACCCTGACGAAGGCGTGGACGAAGAGCGTCGTCACGCCGTCCCGAGTGCCTCCGTTGAAGACGGTGACCGGGCTTGGCGCGATCGACGGCGTCTGTCCGGGAAAGGCGAACTCGACCTTTGCCGAGCCCGAGCCGACGATCGCCGGGCCGCAGGCCTTCCGCGCCCTTCTCGCGTCGCGGGAAGGCGGCGGCTTGCAGACCGGTATGCCTTCGGCGTCGAGCTTGACGTCCTCGTCGACGTCGAGAACGAGCTCGCGGAGGGCGGGGGGATGGGTCCCGTCTCTGGTCTCGACCGCGCCGAGCAGGTCGACCGTCACGGGCACGTAGGCGCGCTTCGGCATCGCCTGCGGTGAGGCTCTCAGGCCGAAGGTGAAGTCCAGGTTTCCGACCGGGAGGGGAGTTCGCGTCTGCGCGCCAAGGGCCGCCGCGACGGCGACCGCCGTCGCGACCAGCACCGTGAGCGCCGCGGCCAGCCACCTGCGCGACGCTTTTCGCCCCCGATCCACCACCAGGTCAATTTAGCCGGCTCTCTTCGAGCACGAAAAAGGGCGGCCCGGAGGCCGCCCTTTCATCAGGTCGCTTGGACCTTGTGCGCCGCGATCAGCCCTTCGGTTTACAGGGGACCAGGACGCTGCCTTTTGCGATCACCTGCGCGGGCTGCCCCGGGGTTCCGGCTTCGTTTTTGAAGACGGTTTTCGTGGTGCTCGCTTTGATCGAGCCGCTTGGGCACTTCGCCGACACGACCTTCTTGCTGACCTTGAACTTGAAGTCGAGCGCGGAGCCGCTGCCGCCGGCGATCACCGGGACTTTGGCGACCGCGTTGATGCCGCTGCCCTTCTTCTTGATGGTCACGTCGGTGACGATCGCCGCCGGGACCGGCACGGTGATGAAGGTGTGGATCAACATCTTCGTCTTGCCGCCCTTGGTGCCGCCGTTGAAGACGGTGATCGGGCTGGGGACGACGATCGGTCGCTGTTCGGGGAAGGCGATCTCGGCGTGCGCTTCGCCGCTGCCGATTTCGGTTTTACCGCAGACTCTTTTGGCGGCTTTGGTGTCGCGCGCCTGCAGCTGGGACGCTTTGCAGACCGGGATGCCCTTGGTGTCGACTTTCACGTTGGTGATGTCGACGACGGCTTCCCTGAACGCCGGCGGATGCGTGCCGTCGCTGGTCTGGATTTTGCCGAAGATGTTCGAGGTGACCGGCGCGTACTGGTTTTTGGGCAGTTTGCTGGGCGAGATGGACCCGCCGAACGTGAGGATGAGATTCCCCACCCGGATCTTCGTGCTGGCGGCGTTCGCGATCGCCGCGACGCCTACGGCCAGCATGGCGCTCAGTGCCAGTGCCTTAAGCAGATTTCTACGCATATCTCCTTTTCTCTCCTTTATCGGCCAGCACTTCTCGAGCGGCGGCCGTAGACAGCCTTGATTCCCGGCGGAGAACCTACCAGTCCCGCCTTTTCAGTAAACCCGGCTACCCGCGCGAAAGAGCGGCTTAACGAGAGCTTCGCTTCAGCCCTCGAGCATCGAGAGCCGCGCCCGCTCGCGCTCCTCGGCGGCGCCGTCGGGGCCGAGGAAGGGCAGCGTGATCCAGAACATCAGGTCGGGCAGCCGGCTCGGGAGGCGCGAGGCGGCGCCGTGCAGGATCTCGCTGTAGAGGAGCTCGTTGATCCCTCCGGCCAGGGAGAGGGAGGTGATCCCCGGCAGCTCGACCGACGTCTCGGCCCGGCCCGCGTCGAGGAAGCCGGTGAACTGGCGGAGCGCGGCGTCGCGGCGGGCGAGCGCCCTGGGCCCCGCCGCCAGCACCTCGACGATCGCGAACCTGGCCTCGTCGGGGTGCTCGGCGAGGTCTTCGAGCAGGGCCGCCAGCCCGGCGGCGACGCGCTCGGGCCACGGCGCCCCTTTCTTGGACTCGAAGCCGCGCGCCGTGTCGCCGAGCAGGTTGGCGAGCAGGAGGTCGTAGGCGGCCAGGAAGCAGTCCTCCTTGCTGGAGAAGAGCTCGTAGAAGGTCTTTCGGGAGACACCGGCGACGCTGATCACGTCGACCACGCGCGTCTCGGGGTAGCCGCGCTCGGCGACCACCTCGATCATCGCCTGCAGGATCCGGTTGCGCTGCGATTCGGTGACCGCCTCGCGCGAGAGGCCGTGCCGCCCCCGCGGCAGCCGCTCCTCGAGGTTGACTGCGCGTCTGCCGGAGGCCACCGAAAAAGCGTAGAGCAGGAACCGTTTCAGCGCGAGTCGTGTACCTCGGGGTCTCCCGATCGAGCGAGCTGCGGCGGCCCGCCGTGGCTCAGCCGGCCGCCACGCCGGCCGTCTCGCCGGTCCAGACGATCTGGTCGCGGCCGGGCCCGACGCCGACGAGCCGGACCGGCACGCCGACGAAGTCCGAGACGAACTCCAGGTAGGCGCGAGCCTCGGCGGGCAAATCCTCCTCGCCACGGCAGCCGGCGAGGTCGCCGTCGAAGCCGGGCAGCTCCTCGTACTCGGGCTCCACCGAGTGGAGGATCGACTGGTGGTAGGGGAAGCGGTCGAGCACCGCGCCCTCGCGCGAGCGGTAGCGCACCGCGACCCGCAGCGGGTGCAGGCCGCTCAGCACGTCCAGCTTGGTGATCGCCAGGGCGCTCATCCGATTTATCCGCACCGCGTAGCGGAGGGCGACCAGGTCCATCCAGCCGCAGCGGCGCTCCCGCCCGGTCGTCGTCCCGTACTCGTGGCCCCGCTCCAGCATGTGCCGGCCGACGTCGTCTTCGAGCTCGGTGGGGAAAGGGCCGGCGCCGACCCGGGTCGCGTACGCCTTGGCGATCCCCCAGACCTCGTCGATGTCCGCCGGCCCGACGCCGGCCCCGACGCAGGCGGCGCCGGCGATCGGGTTCGAGGAGGTGACGAACGGATAGGTGCCGTGGTCGAGGTCGAGCAGGGTCGCCTGGGCGCCCTCGAAGAGGACGGTGCGACCGCTGTCCAGCGCGTCCCAGCAGAGCCGCGAGGTGTCGGCGATGTGGGGCTCGAGCCGGTGCCCGTAGTTGACGAATTCCTCGCTCATCGCGTGCAGGTCGAGGCGCGGGTCCGGCGCCTCGGCGACCGACTGGTCGCCGCCCTCGCTGGTCCCCTCTCCCGCCTCCTTGCGCAGCTTGCGGCGCTGGACCGACAGTTCGCGCAAGGCCTGCTGCTTGGGCTCCAGGGCGGCGCGAATCTTGGTCCGCAGGATCTTCTCGTCGAGCAGGTCTTGGACCCGGATCCCCAGCCGCAGCGCCTTGTCGGCGTAGCAGGGGCCGATCCCGCGCCGCGTCGTGCCGATCGAGAGCTTTCCCAGCTTGATCTCACCCGCCGTGTCGAGCAGCACGTGGTAGGGCATGATCAGGTGCGCGTTGGCGGAGATCTTCAGGCCGCCGACGTCGACGCCGCGCCGTTTGAGCCCGTCGATCTCACCGAGCAGCACGCTCGGGTCGACGACGACGCCGTTGCCGATCGCGCAGGTCTTGTCGGAGTACAGGATCCCGGAGGGGATCAGGTGGAACTTGAACTCCTCGCCGTCGCGGACGATCGTGTGCCCGGCGTTGTTGCCGCCCTGGAAGCGGACGATCAGGTCGGCCCGCTCGGCGAGCAGATCGACGACCTTCCCCTTCCCCTCGTCGCCCCACTGGGCGCCGACTATGACGATGCCCGGCATAACGAAAGGGATTCTGCCGGGTTATCGCCAGCGGCGCTGCGCTACGCCGCTTTCTCGTAACGCCGGTCCTGCCCGAACAGGGGAACCTGCTCGCACATCTCGATCAGGCGGGAGACGGTCCGTCTGCCGACCTGCTCCTCGAGCTCCTCCATCGCGAGATTCGTCGTCATCACGACCGCACGCTCGGCTTCGTAGCGCTCGTTGACGATGGCGTACAGCTGCTCGAGGACCCAGTCGGACTTCTTCTCGGCTCCGAAGTCGTCGATGTGAAGCAGGTCGACCGCCGTCAGCCGGTCGAAGAACGTGTGGTAGGCGTCCCCTCCCGGCTCGTCGTCATAGGTGCGCCGGATACGCGCGAGCAGCTTCGGCAGCGAGTAGATGGCCACCGAGTGGCCTTCCTCCAGGGCCTGCTTCGACACCAGCATGGCGAGCGTGGTCTTGCCGGTTCCCGTGTCGCCGAACAGCCATAGGCCCCGGCCCTGGGCGACATTCGCCCGGAGGCCCTCGACGTAGTCGCGAACTTTGCCGACCGCGGCCTTGTGCTGAAGGTCTTTCGCCATGTCGCTGACCGGCGGGCGGTCGAAGGAGACGCCGCGGTAGCGCGGCGGGATCACCGAGGCGACGCCCTTGCCGCGGCCGCGCTTGAGGCGAGCTTCGCGGCACTCGCAGGGGCGCGCCACGTCCTCGGGGCCGAGGATCCAGCCGGACCCGTCGCAGACGCCCTCCGGGCAGGCCCGCTCGGTGAACGGCTCGTTGCGCGCTCCTGGCATCAGAACTCCGGCCCGGCAACCGCCGCGTCCTCGAGCGGCGGCCCTTCCCCGGCGGGCTGCTCAACCGGCGGCTCGTGGCCGCTGTAGTCGGCGAATTTCGGGAAGCGGTCGAGGAAGACGAGCTTCGGCGTCCCGATCGGGCCGTTCCTATGCTTGGCGACGATCACCTCGGCGAGGCCGTCGGGCTCGTCTTCGGGGTCGCGGTAGTAGTCCTCGCGGAAGAGGAAGGCGACGACGTCGGCGTCCTGCTCGATCGAGCCCGACTCGCGCAGGTCGGAGAGCATCGGCTTCGGCGGGTGCCGCTGCTCGGGCGCGCGCGAGAGCTGCGAGATGCAGAGCACCGGCACCTCGAGCTCGCGGGCGAGGATCTTCAAGCCGCGGCTCATCTGGCCGACCTGCTCGACCCGGTTGGCGCGTGGGTCGTCGGCCCGCATCAGCTGCAGGTAATCGACGATGACCAGACCCAGCCCGCCCTGGTCTTGGGTCTGGGCATGGAGGCGCCGCGCCTTGGCGCGCAGGTCGAGCAGGCCGAGATCCGAGGAGTCGTCGAACCAGAGCGGCGCTTCCTCGAGCTCATTGCAGGCGCGGACGACCTTCGGCCAGTCCTTCTGCGCGACTTGGCCCTTGCGCAGCTTGTCGCCGGAGATCCGTGCCCGACAGGCGATGAAGCGCTGCGCGAGCTCGACCTCCGACATCTCGAGCGAGAAGAAGGCGACCGGCAGCTTGCGCTTCACCGCCACGTTCTCGGCGATGTTGGCGACGAGGGCGCTCTTGCCCATCGCCGGCCGGGCGGCGACGATGATCAGGTTGCCGGGCTGAAAGCCGCCGGTGATCGCGTCGATGTCGCGGAAGCCCGAGGGCGTCCCGGTCAGCTCGGTCTCGCCGGTCGAGAGCTTCTCGAGCCGGTCGACCTCGTCGTGGAGGATCTCCGAGAGCTGCCGGAAGTCGCTCGCCTGCTCTTTGTGGGCGACTTCGAAGAGCAGCTTCTCGGCCCGCTCGGAGAGCTCGCGCGGCTCGCCGTCGCGCCCGTGGACCCAGCCCTGGATCTCCTGCCCGGCGCCGAGCAGCCGTCGCAGCAGCGAGTTCTGCTGGACGATCTCGGCGTAGTGCTTGGCGTTGCCGGCGGCGGGCACCTTCGCGGCCAGCTCGGAGACGTAGTGCCTGCCTCCCGCCTCCTCGATCTCGTTGCGCTGCACCAGCGCCTCGGCGACGCTCAGCTCGTCGACCGGCTTCGAGTTGGCGTACAGGTCCCGCGCGCAGGCGAAGATCCGCCCGTGCTTCTCGAGGTAGAAGTCCTCGGCGATGAGCTTGACCTCGTCGATGACGCGGCTCAGCGCCGGCTCGGCGACCAGCATCGCCCCTAGGACCGATTCCTCGGCCTCGATGTTCTGCGGCGGAACGTGGGTGGCGGCGGGCTGCGACATCTCTCTCAGTGTGCGCCGCCGACCGGCGGCACGACGGAGGGTTCAACGTAGTCGAGGACGCGCGGGCCATCGCGAGCGAATGCCGGATTTGCGGACGAATCCAAGGCTGTGTCCTCTGTGCGCCAATTCTTAGAAAGTTGTTGCAAAGAATTTGAGATCAGCGCGACATTTACGTTTCCGAAGCTTCTAGTCTGCGACCATGGAGGCGATGAGACAGAGCTGGACCGACGAGCGGCTCGACGACTTCCGCGCCGAAACGGCGCGCCACTTCGACGAAGTCAACCGGCGCTTCGACGAGGTCAACGGGCGCTTCGAACAGGTCAACGGGCGCTTCGAGGAAGTCAACCGGCGCTTCGAACAGGTCGACGATCGGTTCAACAGGCTCGAAACGCGCATGGAGAACGGCTTCAAGGAGATGCGGGCGGAAGTCGTCGCCCTGCGGCGCGACATGGACCAGCGATTGGATGCTCTGCACCGGATGATGTTCCGCTTCTCCGCCCTGATGATCACCGCGTTGATCGCCGCACTGACGACGTTCGCGACGCAGCTCTAGACGGCCGGTCCGGCGGGGCGGGCTGTCAGCCCAGCGCGCCGGCGCCGGCCGCCGAGTGGGCCGGGCCGGGCGGGATCTCGCCGGCCTCCTCCTTGCGCCGCTCGCCGCGGCGCAGCATGCGCTGCGTGAGGATCGCGATGCTGAGGATCGCCGTGGCGCCAAAGCTGAGCTGGACGCTCAGCAGCCCCTCGCGCGTCCAGTAGACGTCGCGCAGGTCCAGGAGCAGTGCCGCCTCGTCGAAGGTCAGCCCCATGCCGGCGCCCATCGGGATCGCCAGCTTGTCCTCGAGGTCGTCGTCGTCGGTGAGCAGGGCCGCCGTGCCTGAGGCGAAGGCGAGCAGGATGCCTGGCACGAAGTGGTGGATGTGCCGGCCGCCGACGCTGACGTTTTCGAACGGCCACCAGCGATCGCGGATTCCCCAGGTCGAAAGTCGCACCATGGCGAACGCTCCCAGGAATCCCGCCAGCAAGTTGAAGAGGACCGTCTCGCTGCGCGGCGCGGCGGCGTAGCCCGTGACCGCGACGTTGACCGTGTCGAGCGCGGCCGCCGGCGCCGCCTCCACCAGGCCGTCCTCTCGACCCGTCTCATGGGTGCGCCGCTTCAGCATACGGCCGAACTGGCCGGCGAGCACCGTTCCGGCGCCGCCCAGGGCGACAGCCGCGAGCCCGACGGTGGCGCGCTCCGATCGCGCCCAGCCGAACCGCGTCCTCGCCTTGGCGCGGCGGCTTAGCCGGGTCGGCAATCCGCGCAGGTGCTACTCCTCGGCAGCGACGATCGTCTTCACGGTCGCCACCGCCCCATCGGCCAGCTCGATCTCGACCATGTGGGTGCCGACTTCGCGAATCGGCTGCTCGAGCCGCACTTTCCGTTTTTCGATCCGCAGGTCGCGCGCCTCCTCGATCGCGTCGACGATCTCCTTGGCGCCGACCGAGCCGAACAGTTTGCCGCCGTCGTCGGCACGCTGGTGGATCGTCAGCACGGTCTTGGAGAGGAGCGTGGCCGCCTGCTCTTCCCGCTCGGCCCGCGCCCGCGCGGCCTTCTCCGCCGCTGCCTGGCGCCGCTGCGCCTCCTCGAGCGCGCCCGGAGTCGCCGGCGCGGCGAGCTTGCGGGGAATCAGGTAGTTGCGGAGGTAACCGGGCGCGACGTCGACCGGTTCGCCGCGCTGGCCGAGGCTCTCGACGTCCTCGAGGAGGATCGCCTGTGCCATCAGCGCTCTCCGACGTAAGGCAGCAGGGCGATCTCGCGCGCCCTTTTTACCGCCACCGAGAGCTGCCGCTGGTGCTTGCGCGAAAGGCCCGTCACACGGCGGCCGCGCGTCTTCCCCTTGTCCGAGAGGAAGCGGCGCAGCAGGTTGAGGTCCTTGTAGTCGACCGCTTCGGAGTTGATCCGCGTGTATTTGCGCGGCCGCGCCCGGTCCGCGCCGCGGCGTCCGCGACGGGCTGGGGCTGCGTTGTCTCGACCTCTTGCCATGCGAGGCCGGGAATCCTACCGATCCCCGGCCTTTCGCGAGGGCCTAGAAGGGAATGTCGTCCTCGCCGCCGCCCGCGGGCGTGCCCGCGTAGTCGGAGGTGTCGGCCGGCACGTCACTGCTCGGGGTGAAGCCGTTGCCGTTGCCCCCGGACCCGTCGCGGGAGCCGAGGAACTGCACCGAGTTGGCGATGACTTCGACGCTCTGGCGCTTGCCGCCCTCTTTGTCCTCCCACTCGCGCCAGTCGAGGCGGCCTTCGACGGCCACCGGACGGCCCTTGGAGAGGTAGTTGGCGCAATTCTCGCCCTGCGCGCCCCAGACGGTCACGTCGAAGTAGTTGGGCTTGTCCACCCAGTTGCCGCTCTGGTCTTTGCGCCGGCTGTTGACCGCCACCCGCAGCTTGCAGACCGAGGTGCCGCCCGGCGTGCTGCGCAGCTCGGGGTCCCTGGTCAGGTTGCCGGTGATGACCACCACGTTGATGTTCGAAGCCGCCACGGCTCTCACTCCTCAAGATCGCGTTGTCGAGACTCCAGTCTAAGAGCGGGAGCGGCGCGACTCGCCCCCTTCAGCGCGGAATCTCCGGGAAAAGAGCGGCGTTACTCGGCCGAATCGGCCGGCTGGCCGTCGCCGGCCTCGGGGCCTTGCTCCGGCGGCGTCTCCTCGCCGGCCTCCTCGGCTGGGGGCTCGGCGACGGCGGTCTCGGCCGCCGCCTCCTCGGCCGGCGTCGCGTCGGGCGTCGCCGCGTCGGGCGTCGCCGGGGGCGCGGGACTCTGGCTGGCTTCGGGCGCGGGCCCTTCCGGCCGCTCGCGCGACGCGCTTGGCCCCGGCGCCGCGGTTGCCGGCGGCACCATGATCGGCGTGTCGGCGTCGACTTTGAAGATCCGGAAGCGCAGGACGCCGTCGGCGATCTTCAGATTGTGGTCGAGCTGCTCGAGCAGCTCGGTGGGCGCCTCGAAGCGGAACCAGCGATAGTCCGCCTCGTTGCGCTGCTTGATCTCGTAGGCGAGCTTGCGCAGCCCCCAGGCGTTCTCGTGTTTGAGGGCGCCAGCCTCCTCGATCTGCCGTTTGGCCTCCTGGGCGACGGCGTCGCGAGCCGGCCCGTCCTGTCCCGGGTCCAGCATCAAGACCAGCTCGTATTCGCGCATTGCCGCCAAAACGGCGTCGGACTATAGCCAGACGCTAGTGAGGGGCGAACTCCGCCGAGCCGTCTTCGGGCGGTGGCGGTGGCGGTGGAGGGGCTTCGGGAAGCGGCTCGGGAGCGGGTTCGGGCAAGGGTTCCGGCGTGGCCGCTTCGGATGGCGGCGCCGAAGGAGGTGACGCGGGCGCTGAAGCGGGCGGGTCCTGTCGCCGGGTAGGAGCGCCGCGCTGGCGCTTCGCTCTGCTTCGGGCGGAGGGACGTCGCGCCCGGCGTTTCGGAGCCTTGCCCTCCGCAGACTCCGCGCGGAGCGCAACACCCCCACCCCGCGCCACCCGCCCGAGTAGCCGCGTCGGCTGGACGACAGCCGGCTCCGACCGGACCGGCTTTGCAAAACCCACGTCCGTCGGGACGGGCGGCGGCTCAGGTGGCTTGAAGAGTTCGGGGAAGACCTGGAGCACGAGGAGCACGGCGGCGATCGCCGCCGCCGCTTTGCGCGCCGCCTGCCAGCGAACTCGAAGCCGCATGGCCAGTCAAGGCAGCAGCGGCCGAGGTTCTCCCCCTTTGGAGGGGGGTCTAGGTGGAGGGGGGTCTAGGCGAGGGCCTCGTCGCGCAGCGCGTCGATGTCCCGCAGCTGCTCGTCCACCCAGTCGCCCGGGTTGCGCGAGAAGACGAGCTCCTTGAGGTGGCGGGCCCGCAGGCGGCGCTCCTCCGGCTCCATCGTCAGCGCCCGGTAGATCGCGTCCGCCTGGTCCTGGATGTCGAACGGGTTGACGGTGAGCACGCAGTCGGCCAGCTCCTCGTGCGAGCCCGTGTTCTCGGAGAGCATCAGGACGCCGTCGCGGGTGTTGACCGCCGGCGCCTCCTTGGCGACCAGGTTCATCCCGTCGAAGATCGAGTTGACCATCAGGAGGTCGAAGTGCTTGTAGCGGGCGACCGCGTCGTGGAAGTTCTCGTAGATCTTGAGGTCGATCGGCATCCAGTCGGTGGTGCCGTGGCGGTGGTTGACCACAGCGACCAGCGCCTCGATCCGTGCGAGGTACTC
>DASQDJ010000138.1:0-4155 GCA_035634215.1 Solirubrobacterales bacterium
CGCTCGCCGAGCAGGAACTCCTTCGGCACCCGGCAGTCTTCGTAGCGGATCTCGCAGTGGCCGGGGCCGCCGTCGTGTCCCATCACCGGGATCGGTCGCACCAGGTTGAACCCCGGCGTGTCGGTCGGCACGCAGATCAACGAGGCGCGCGCGTAGTGGTGCCCCTCCGGCTCGGTGACGACCATCGCGATGCAGAGGTCGGCGCCGACCGCCCCCGAGGTGAACCACTTGTGGCCCTCGACCACCCACTCGTCGCCGTCCCGCGTCGCCTTGGCCTGGATCAGGGTCGGGTCCGAGCCGGAGACCTCGGGCTCGGTCATCGCGAAGCACGAACGTATCCGTCCCTCGAGAAGGGGCTCTAGCCATCTCTCCTTTTGTTGATCTGAGCCGTGCTCGGCGAGGATCTCCATGTTGCCGGTGTCGGGCGCGGCGCAGTTGAAGGCCATCGGCGCCGCGGCGGGGCTGCGTCCCATCTCCTCGCAGAGCAGCCCGTACTCCCAGTTGCTGAGGCCGGGGCCGTAGCGCTCGTCGGGCATGAAGAGGTTCCAGAGCCCCTCGGCCTTGGCGCGCTCACGGATCTCGACCAGGATCGAGGGGTAGGGGACGCCCGGCTTCACCTCGGCATCGAGCGCCTCCATGATCTCCCGCTCCTGGGGGTAGACGTGCTCGTCCATGAAGTCGAGGATGCGCTCGCGCAGCGTCTCGACCTGCGGGCTCGGCTTGAAGTCCATCGGGGCGGTTCCTCTCAGGCGTCGGGGTGCGGAGGCGCAACGCTAGCGCGGTAGCGGGCGAAGAGCTCGCCCTCCTCCTCGAGCAGCCAGGCCAGCTCGAGCGACGCCACCGCCGGCAGCTCGCCCTCGACGATCCGCGGCGCCTCGCCGCCCGAGAGCTTCGGCGAGATCGTCAGGAAGAGGTCGTCGACGAGCCCCGCCGCCTGCATCTGCCCGTAGAGGTGGGGGCCGCCCTCCGAGAGCAGGGCGCGGACGCCGCGCTCGTGCCGCAGGTGGCGCAGCGCCTCGCGCAGGTCGACGACCCGCTCGTGGCGGACGACCTCGAGCGGCGTCGCGGTCTCCGGGGGCTCGGCCTCGGAGGCGGTGAAGACCAGGACCTCGCCCTCTCCCTCGGTGAAGAGCGGCGCGTCCCAGGGCAGGTCGAGCCGGCCGCTGATCAGCACCGTCGTCGGGTTCGGCGCGAGGCCGAGCCCCTCGCGCCGCTCGCGTTTCACCGCGCTGGGCACCGGGCGGCCGTAGCGCTCGGCGCGCATCGTGCCGGCGCCGATCATCACCGCGTCACAACGGGTCCGCAGCCAGGTCAGCATCGCCGTGTCAGTGGCCGAGCCGATCGGGCCCGACCGCCCTTCGATCGTCGCCCGCCCGTCGACCGTGGCGACGAAGTTCATCGCGACGCGGGGCCGATCCTCGGGCGGCTCCTCCCAGGGGCGGTAGAGGTCGAGCTGCTCCTCGACGGTGACCGGGCCGGGGTCGGGGAGCAGGCGCCTCACGGCGCCGACCCTACCCCAGTGCGTTCGCACTTAGTCGCGCATGGCGCTACTAAGTGCGAACGCGATGCTCGGGGTGCTCAGGAGTAGTCGTGCCAGCCGGCGAACTCGCGGCCGGCGAAGCCCTGCAGCGCGGCGACGTCGGCGCCGAAGCGCCCGCGGATCGTCTCGAACAGCTCGTCGGGCAACCGCGGCTTCGGGGCGGGGGGCTTCTCGGGGTCGTGGACGACCTTCTCGACCAGCCAGCGCAGCGACTCGGGGAGGCGGTCGAAGTTGCGGTCGAAGGAGCGCAGCCCCGGCAGTTTCACCAGCTTCTCCATCACCTGGTATTTGTCGCCCTGCTTGGCACTCGACTTCTCCCACTCGCGGTCGAACTGCTCGGAGGTGAAGTTCTCGTCGACCCCCGCGAAGCGGAACGCCTTGCGCATCGTCTCCTCGCGTTCGGTCTGCAGCTCCTCCTGAGTGATGATCGCGATCTGCTCGCGGTCGAACAGCTCCAGGTAGGGCTGCAGCTGCATCCAGTACATCGAGCGGTGCATGTAGGAGCTGTCGGGCTCCGAGAGGGTGGGGACCAGCTCGCGCGTCTCGTAGCCGGCGCCGGTCGCGTGGACCCAGTGCGAGAGGATCCGCTTGATCGGGTCGCGCACCATGTAGATGAGGCGCGCGTCGGGGCAATGCTGGCGGATCCGCTCCGGGACCCCTTCGAAGCGGGGCAGGTTCGTGTAGTGGGGGGAGGACTCGCCGCGCACCGGGCAGCGGCCGTCGAAGCGGCTCGCGTACCAGTCGAGGCCGAGGTCCCAGTTGAGCTCCTCGACGAAGAAGTTGAGCTCCTTCGGCTTCGACATGTGGATTTCCGGGTGCAGCCCCAGATAGTGGTGGATGCTCGTCGTGCCGCACTTGAGGCCGCCGACGATGATCAGGTTCGGCAGCGCCGCGTGGCGCTTGCGGCGGCGGCGGATGCGGCTCTTGCGGTCGCCGGTGTAGCGCTCGCGGGCGCGCGCGCACATCGCCTCGTCGGCGGGGTCGCGGGGCGCGGCGGGGAGGGTCGTCGGCGTCTCGGACGGTGACACGAGCGGGCTAGTGTAGCTGCGATGCTCGCCGCCGACCTGCCACTGCCTACCGCCGACGCCGCCTCCAGCTTCAAGGCCTTCGGCCGCGCCACCGCGGAGTTCTTCGACAACCTCTCGCGGATCGAGTGGACCGCCTTCGCGGTCGCCCTGCTCTTCCTCGCCGCGATGCAGCTGGCCCGCGCCTGGGCCTGGCGCAACGTGCTGCGTGCCGCCTACCCGGAGGCGCGCATCTCCTTCCTGCGGCTCGGTGCCGCCTACCTGGCGGGGGCGGGCGTCAACGCGATCCTGCCGGCCCGAGCCGGCGACGTGACCAAGGTCTTCCTGGTCAAGCGGCAGATTCCCGGCTCCTCGTATCCCGCCGTCACCTCCTCGTTCCTGGTGCAGTCGGTGTTCGACACGACCATCGGCGTCCTCGTCCTCCTCTACGCGATAACCCAGGGCCTGCTGCCCGAGCCGCCCCGGCTCCCCAGCCTGCCCGCCTTCGAGCTCTCCTTCTGGGCCGAACACCCCGAGGTCTTCGCGATCGTCGCCGGCGGCGTGCTGCTCGCCCTGGCGATCGGGATCTACCTGCTGGCCCACCGCGTCCGCGCCTTCTGGGCGCGGGTCAGGCAGGGCGTCGCGATCCTCGCCCAGCCGCGCCGCTACCTGCGCGAGGTCGCCGCCTGGCAGGGGGTCGGCTGGCTCTGTCGCTTCGCGGCCTTCTGGTTCTTCCTCGAGGCGTTCGGCGTCGGCGGATCGGTCGGCAACGTGCTGCTCGTGATGAGCGTGCAGGCGATCGCCAACGTCGTCCCCTTCACCCCCGGCGGCGCCGGCGCCCAGCAGGCGCTCCTGGTCGCCACCCTGCACGGTCCCTCGCGCGCCGTCGTCCTCTCTTACTCGGTCGGCACGCAGATCGCGATGGCCGCCTGGTCGGTGGTGCTCGGCTTTGGCGCCATGCTGCTCGTCTTCAAAACGACCGACTGGCGCGGCCTGGTCCGGCAGGCAGAGGAGGACAGGGAAGCGGAGGGACGCGAGGCCTCCGCCGCCGCCCGCTGATCAACTCGACCAGCCGGGATACCGAGGCGCTACCTGCCAACGCCAGGGTGGCTCCTCGCCGGGCGGGAACTCGTAGTGGTCGCGCCCCGGCAGCGTCTCCAGCGGGACCAGGGCGGGGTCGTCCTTCAGGAGGACGGGGACGCCGCTCGCGGCCTCCACCTGCCCGGCGTCGGCGCGGCGGACGACCCGCTCCCAGCCGAGGCCGGGCCGGTAGAGCCAGTAGGTCAGCTCGACCCAGCCGAGCGAGCGGCGGCGGTCCGCGAGCTGGACGAAGGCGGTCGTGCGTCGCCCCGAGGCCGTGAGGTGGACGCCGGCGGCGCCGGGCAGCGGCACGGCGCAGCTCTCGCGCCGGCAGCGGCGGAAGTCGACCGGCATCAGCGGCAGCCCGGAGGCGCCGGGTCGTGCTGCCGGCGCCGGGGCCATCGCTCGCGCCAGCCGCGCCAGCGGCCACCCGTAGGCGGGAACGAGCGGGTGATGGCGGCACCCGTCCGGCAGCCGCGGCGCGCAGGCGATCTTCTTGCCGCGCGTCCCGGCCAGCCGGCGGCCCGCGTC
>DASQDJ010000139.1:0-3003 GCA_035634215.1 Solirubrobacterales bacterium
CCGCTGTCTTCGGGCGCGCCGAAGTCCGCGCGCGGCCGCGCAGACAGCGCCCGGCGCCAGAGGGGCCCCAGCCTGATGGCCGCACGCTTGGGGAACGCCGCCAGCCGGTCGCCGTAGCGGGACGGCTCGCCGCAGAAGGCGATCGCGCCGCCGGGTCGCAGGACGCGCCGGAATTCCGCCATCGCCCGCTCCAAGTCTGGAATGTGGTGAAGGACCGCGTGGCCGAAGACGAGGTCGAAGCTCTCGTCCTCGAAGGGCAGCTCCTCGGCCTCGGTCGCGACGGTCTCGACCTCGAGCCCGAGCGTCTCGGCAGTCGCCGCGAGCCGCCGCAGCATGCCCGGCGAGATGTCGGTGGCGGTCAGCCGCTCGACGATTCCCAGCTGCATCAGGTTGAGCGAGAAATAGCCCGTCCCCGACCCGATCTCCAGCCCGTCGCCGAACCGCGCACCCTCCAGGCCGCCGAGCGCCTTATCGAGCTTCAGCCGCACCTGCTCCTGGCCGGTCGCTCCGAAGTCGATGCCCCACTTGGCGTCGTATTCGTCGGCCGCCGCGTCGTGGTAGCGCGTGTTGACATCCTTGATGTGGTCCGGAGTCGCCGTCGGGGAGGCGGGCATGAGGCCGGGAACAATACGGTCCCGCTGTGGTCGAGCGCGAATACGTCCAGCAGAACCAGCCGGCCGGCGTGCCGCCGCTGCCCCTGACCGGCGAGCGCACCCTGCCCGACGTGCCGGAGGAGAACTACTGGTACCGCCGCCACCTCGTCGTCTACGAATGGATCGCGGCGCGGGTCGGCGGCAAACGCGTCGTCGACATGGCCTGCGGCGAGGGCTACGGCTCCGACGTGCTGGCTCGCTCCGCCGCGAGCGTCGTCGGCGTCGACGCCAACCCGGAGGCGCACGAGCACGCGCGGCTGCGCTACGTGCGCGACAACCTGCGCTTCGAGCGCGACCTGGTGGAGAGCTTCGCCGATCCCTGCGACGCCGTCGTCTTCCTGCAGACGATCGAGCACGTCGAGGACCCCGGCGCGATCCTCGAGCACTTCAAATCGATGCTGGCGCCTGGCGGCGTCGCCTACGTCTCGACGCCGAACCTGCTCACGCTGGCCCCGCCCGGGGCCGAGAAGTCCGACAACCCCTGGCACGTCAAGGAGTACCGCGCCGAGGAGTTCCGGGCGCTCTGCGAGGCGCATTTCCCCCGAGTCGAGCTGCTCGGCCTCTTCCACGCCCGCAAGCTGCGCGCCCACGAGATCGCGATCGGGCTCGGCTGGGACCGCGTCCACAAGGCGCTGCGGCTCACGCGGCCCTTCTACGAGCGCTTCACGCCGGCGATCGCGGCCTCCGATTTCAAGCTGAGAGAGGGGGACCTCGACCGGGCGCTCGACTTCCTCGCCGTCTGCCATGCCTGACGAGACGGCCGGCGACCTCGCCATCGTCCTCCACAGCCACATGCCCTACGTCGAGGGCTTCGGCACCTATCCCTTCGGCGAGGAGTGGCTCTTCGACGCGGTGATCCGCTCCTACCTGCCGGTGCTCGAGGTGGCGCGAGACCTCACGCTGACGGTGACGCCGGTGCTGGCCGACCAGCTGGAGGACGCCGGCGCGGCGAAGCGACTGCGCGACTTCCTTGTGAAGTGGCGGATTGGCGCCGCCGAAGCCGATCTGCCCCAGGTGCCCGCCGAGTGCAGGGCGGCCTGCGAAGGGGAGCTGGCACGCTACCGCCACGCGCTCGACCTGCTCGACGCGGCGGGCGGCGACCCGCTGCGGCCCTTTCAGGCGGCGGCCGTCGAGGGGCGGGTGGCGCTCGCCGCTTCCGCGGCCACCCACGCCGTCCTGCCGCGACTCGCCACGCGAGCCGGCCTGCGGCTGCAGCTCGATGCGGGGATCCGCTCGCACCGGCGCCGCTTCGGCTGGCAAGGGGGCTTCTGGCTGCCGGAGTGCGCCTACCGGCCCGGTCTCGAGTGGCGCCTGGCCGAACATGGCGTGCGCTGGTTCTGCGCCGACCAGAGCGCCCACGCGCCGTCTATGGACGCGCTCTCGCCGGTCGCCCCCGGGGCCGGCCCGGTGGCGCTGCCGATCGACGGGGAGGCGATCTCCTGGCTGTGGTCGCTCGACGGCTATCCCTCGGACCCCGCGCACGCCCAGTTCGCCGGCAAATCGCTGCGCGGCGTGCGCATCTGGAAGGTCGGGGGCGGCGCGTACGAACCGGCGGCGGCCGAGGCGGCGGCGCGGCGGCAAGCGGCCGAGTTCCTCGCTGCCGCCGCGGCGCGACTGCGCGGCTTCGCCACCGAGCGAGGCCGCCGGGGCCTGCTCGTCTTCGCGATAGACACCGAGCTGCTCGGTCACTGGTGGTCGGAGGGCGCGATCTGGCTGCGCGAGGTGCGGGCCGGCGCCGAGCAGGCAGGCGTGCGGCCGGTCACCGTGCCGCGGGCGCTCGCCGACCACGAGCCGATCGAGCGCCCGCTCGTCGCCTCGACCTGGGGCGAGGGCAAGGACATGCGGACCTGGGACTCGCCGGCGGTCGCCGACCTGGCCTGGGGGTCGCGGCGCCTCGAGCTGCGCCTCGTGCGGGCGCTCTCGGAAGGGCTCGCCCCCGAGCCCGCCGCCCGCGCCGCGCGCGAGCTGCTCGCCGCGCAATCGAGCGACTGGGCATTCCTCGACCAGTGCAAGCAGGCCGGCGACTACGCCTTCCAGCGAGCGACCGGGCACGCCGAGGCGATGCTGAACGCCATAGACTGCCGCGACATCGATCCGCGCATGCGCTCCCTCGCACCGGACCTCAGCCTGGCCCCCCTGCTCGAGCCGTAACGATGACTCGCGTCCTCATCCTCTCCTGGGAGTACCCGCCATTGATCGAGGGCGGCCTAGCGCGGCATGTGCGCAAGCTGTCGGAGGCGCTCGTGTGCCACGAGGTCGAGGTTCACGTGCTGACGCGGGGAGGGGAGGAGTCGCCCGCCGAGGAGCGCCGCGACGGCGTCGTCATCCACCGCATCCGCGAGCCGAAGCG
>DASQDJ010000140.1:0-4002 GCA_035634215.1 Solirubrobacterales bacterium
GATCCAGTCGTCGCCTTTCTTTTTGGCCTTCGTGTCGAGCTGCATCGGGTCGAACAGCGGCCGCGGCTCGAGGATCGCCAGCGCGGCGGCCGGGATGTCCTCGCCGGTGAAGGCGGGGAGGTAGGTCGCCTCCTGGTCGGCGCTGCCCCAGAGGCCGATCGCGGTGGCGACGGCGCCGGGGGCGAGGGCGGCGTAGGCGATGCCCATGTCGCCGTGGGCGAGGGCCTCGCCGATCAGGACGCTGGTGACCGCCGACTGCTCGGTCATCACGCCGCCGAGCTCCTCGGGGACGCCGAGCATGTTGACGCCGAGCTCGTTGGCCTGGTCGAGGATCTCCTTCGGGGTCTCCCGCGTCTCGTCGGCCTCCAGCGCCGCCTTGCGGATCTGGTCCTCGGCGAACGAGCGACCGGCCTCCTGGAACATCTGCTGCTCGTCGTCAGGGGAGAGGTCGAACAGCCCCGTCGACTTGCCCTTCTTCTGGCGGGCGGGTTTGCCCAGCTGCTGGGACGCCTTGAAGGCGCGCCCGGCGGCGGTGGCGCCCTTGAACCCGTTCTTGGTGCCCTGGAAGAGGGCTTTCTCGACCTGCTTGCGGATGCGGATGCGGTCCAGCAGGTCGGACCCGGCGAGGCGGTTCAGCGCCCGCAGGCCGAAGCCCATCCCGCGCTCCGCTACCCCCTTGTTCTCAGTCGTGGTGCTCACTTGGTCTTGGTCCTTCCGGTTTTGGCGGTTTTGGAACTCGATTTGGAAAGCGGTTGCACGCGGCCGTCGAGGTGAGGCGTGCCCTTCCGCGCGTTGCGGACGGCGAAGAGGATCTCCTCGCCCTCGTCGGCGGAGGCGAACTCGACCCGGGCCGGCAGCAGGACCGGCTTGCGGAACCGGACCTCGACCTCGAAGGAGTCGGGGAGCCGGCTTTCCAGCTGCGCCAGCGCCCGCGCCTTCGTCCACATCCCGTGCGCGATCGCGCCGGGGAAGCCGAGCGGCTTCGCGGTCAGCGAGTGCATGTGGATCGGGTTGCGGTCGCCGGAGACGCCGGCGTAGCGGCGGCCGAGGCCGCCGTCGAGCTTCCACTCGGAGCTGGCCGGAGCCTCGGCCGGCAGCGACTCGAAGCTCCTCTCGCCCTGCTTCGGCGCCCCGTCGCCATTCGAGCGACCGCGGCGGAGCATCGTGCTGGTGCTCTCCCAGACCTTCTCGCGGCCGACCCGCACCTCGGTGACCAGCGAGAAGGTGCGGCCCTTCGGGTGCGGCTGCAGCTTGGTCGGCTTGACGCGCAGCTTCAGCTCCTCGCCGATCCCGATCGGCCGGTGCTGGACGATCGTGTTCTCGATGTGAACGAGGCCGACGGCGCCGAACGGGAAGCTGCCGTCGGCCATCACCGCCATGTGCAGCGGGAAGGCGAGCATGTGCGGATAGGTGGGGGGCAGGTGGTCGCGCAGCGTGAAGCCGCAGACGCGGGCATAGGCGGCGACCCGCTCGGGGTCGGAGACGACACCGTCGAGCGTCAGCTCGACGTCGGGGATCTCCCTGCCGCGGCCCGGGACGAAGGGCAGCAGCGAGGCGCCGGGGATCATCGGCGCCGCTGCCTTCGCGTAGAGCGGCAGGATGCTGGGCGAGCTGTCGAGCGCCTTCGTCGCCACCGTCAGGCCCCCAGCAGGCTCTGGCCGCAGACCCGCACCGTGTTGCCGTTGACGCCAGCCGAGGCGGGGCTGGCGAACCAGGCGATCGTCTCGGCGACGTCGACCGGCTTGCCCCCCTGCGACATCGAGTTCATGCGGCGCCCGGCTTCGCGGATCGCGATCGGCATCGCGTCGGTCATCTGGGTCTCGATGAAGCCGGGAGCGACCGCGTTGATCGTCGCGCCGCGCTTGGCCAGCTCCGGCGCCATCGCTTCGACCATGCCGATCACGCCGGCCTTCGAGGTCGCGTAGTTGGTCTGGCCGGAGTTGCCGGCGACGCCGCTCATCGAGGAGACGCAGACGATGCGCCCGTTCGGCTTGAGCAGGTCGCGCTTCAGTAGCTCGTCGTCGATCCGCTCCTCGCTGGAGAGGTTGATCTCCATCAGGACGCTCCAGCGGTCCTCCGGCATCTTGGCGATCGTGCGGTCTTTGGTGACGCCGGCGTTGTGGACGACGACGTCGACGCCGTCGCCGAGCGCGTCGGCGATCCGGCGCGGCGCGTCGTCCTCGGTGATGTCCGCCTCGATCGTCTGCGCATTGAGCAGTCCCGCGACCTCCTGCAGGTCGTCGGAGAGCGCCGGGACGTCGAGCAGCACCAGGTCGGCGCCGTCGCGGTGCAGCGTCTCGGCGATCGACCGGCCGATGCCGCGCGAGGCGCCGGTGACGAGCGCCTTGCGACCGGCGAGCGGTCGCTCCCAGTCGACTTTGCCGGCTTTGGCGACCGCTTTGTCGACGCGGACGACCTGGCCGGAGACGTAGGCCGATTTCGGCGAAAGCAGGAAGCGCAGCGTCGAGTCGACCTCTTTCTCGGCGCCTTTGGCGACGTAGACGAGCTGCACGGCGACGCCGCGGCCGATCTCCTTGGCGAGCGAGCGGGTGAAGCCCTCCAGCGCCCGCTGCGCGGTCGCCTCGCGGGCCGACAGGCCAGCCGGCGGCGTGCCGAGCACGACGACGCGGCCGCTGCGCTCGACCCGGCGCACGTTGGGGTGGAAGAAGCGCTGCAGCTCGACCAGGTCGGTCGAGTCCTTGATCCCGGTGGCGTCGAAGACGAGCGCCTTGGCCTTGCCGTCGCCGTCGGCGGTCTCGGCGCCGATCTCGCCGACCAGCTTCTCGATCTGCTTGCCGAGCCTGCCGCCGGGGGCGGCGCCGCTGAGGACCGCTCCGGAGACGACCGGCGCGCCCGGCTCGTGGCGCTCCAGCTTCGGCGGCTGGGGGAGGCCGAGCCGGGGCGCGATCAGGCGCCCGGGGGGCGAGTTGACTACCTGCGAGTAGAGATCGGTGCTCATTTCTTGCCCTTTCCTCCTGCGCCGTTGGAGCCGTTGGCGCTTTCGAGCACGGCGACGACGCCCTGGCCGCCAGCCGCGCAGATGCTGATCACGCCCTTGCCCGAGCTACGCTCGTCGAGGGCTTTGGCGAGGCTGGCGACGATCCGCCCGCCGGTCGCCGCGAACGGGTGCCCGGCGGCCAGCGAGCCGCCGTTGACGTTGAGCTTGTCGCGGTCGATCGAGCCGAGCGGCGCTTTGCGGCCGAGCCGCTCCTTGCAGAACTCGGCGTCCTCCCAGGCGCGCAGCGTGCAGAGCACCTGGGCTGCGAACGCCTCGTGGATCTCGTAGAAGTCGAAGTCCCCCAGCTTCAAGCCGTTGCGGTCGAGCATGCGTGGCATCGCGTAGGCGGGCGCCATCAAGAGGCCCTCGCGCTTGTGGACGTGGTCCACGGCCGCGGTCTCGCCGTCGGCGAAGTAGGCGAGGATCGGCAGGCCGCGCTTCTTCGCCCAGTCCTCGCTGGCGAGCAGGACCGCCGAGGCGCCGTCGGAGAGCGGCGTCGAGTTGGCGGCGGTCATCGTGCCGTCCTCGCCGCCGAAGACCGGCTTCAGCTTGGCGAGCTTCTCGGGGCTGGAGCCGGGACGCAGGTTCTGGTCGCGCTCGAGGCCGAGGTAGGGGTTGACGAGGTCGTCCATGAAGCCCCGCTCGTAGGCGGCGGCCAGGTTCTCGTGGCTGCGGATCGTCAGCTCGTCCTGCTCTTCGCGGCTGACGCCCCATTCGGTTGCCATCACGGCGCAGTGCTCGCCCATCGAGAGGCCGGTGCGGGGCTCCTCGTTGCGGGGGATCGCCGGGACGACGTGGTTGGGGCGGACCCGGGTCAGCTGCTTGAGCCGTCCCACCGTCGACTTCTCGCGGTTGGCGTCGAGCAGGATCTCGCGCAGGTCTTCGTTGACGCCGATCGGCGCGTCGGAGGTGGTGTCGACGCCGCAGGCGACGCCCGAGTCGATCTGGCCGAGGGCGATCTTGTTGGCGATCAGGATCGTCGTCTCCAACCCGGTGCCGCACGC
>DASQDJ010000141.1:0-2701 GCA_035634215.1 Solirubrobacterales bacterium
GCGACAGGTTGACGGCGCGGCTCGAGAACTCCTGCAGCGCCTCGACCAGCGCTCCGGGGTGGTCGGCGCCGAGCTCCGAGAAGACGAGCGAGGTCCGCCACCGCTCCCCGGCCGACGGCTCGGTGCCGCTCGGGGCGATCCAGACGAAGCGGGTGACGTTGTCCGGCTCGTCCTCGATCCCCTCGCGCAGGACGACGCAGCCATAGAGGTCCGCCGCCGCGCGGGCGCCGATCGCGGCCCAGGGGCGCACCGCCTCGCCGACCATCCGCACCGCCTCGGCGGTGCTGCTGACGCTGCGCCGTTCGACGCCCGGCAGCTCGTCGCGCAGGAAGCGCGCGCACTGGGCGAGCGGCTGCGGGTGCGAGAGGACCGCCGCGACCTCGCCGACCTCGACCCCCTCGCGGGCGATCAGGTGGGCGTGGACCTCGAAGTCGTGCTCGCCGACGATCGTCACCCGCTCGGCTTCGAAGGCGAGGGTGTCGAGCGTGCTGCGCACCGACCCCTCGGTCGAGTTCTCGAACGGCACGAAGGCCCGCTCCGCCTCTCCGCGCTCGACCGCCAGGATCGCGTCGGCGACGGTCGGGGTGCGCAGCGGCTCGATCTCCACGCCTCGCGCCGCCTCGCGCAGGGCGTCCTCGGTGAAGGTGCCCGCGGGCCCGAGGTAGGCGACCCTCATTCGAAGGAGACGGTGTAAGTCGCCCCGTTGTTGTCGGAGACCTGCTCGCCGGGAACCGGCTCGGCTTCCACTTCCAGCGTCGCTTCGCCTTTCGGCGTCGGCACGAGCGGGATGGTCACGGTCGCCGTTTCCCCGGCGGCGATCGTGGGGATCTCCTCCTGAAGGGTGTTGCCGCCGCTCACGGTGACCGAGACCGTCACGCCGTTCTCGGTCGATTCGCCCTGGTTCTGGACTTCGACTTCGAGTTCCGGCGTTTCTTCGCCGCTGACCGAGATCGGCGCTTCCTCCGAAAGTTCGGTCCCGTTGAGGTTTGCCGCGATCAAGCCCAGCCCGTGAATGCCCGGGGACGCCGCGCCGGTCGCCCCGCTGACCTGGCCGAGCGCGTCGGCGACTTCGGATTCATCGAGCCATTTGGTGTCGTCGGGGACGAAGACGCTCTCCGGCACCTCCTCTTCGATGCCGTTGTCGGCAAGCGCCGCCTCCATCTCGGGGCGGACGACCGACGCGTAGAGGACGTCGCTGGCCATCAGCTTGCGGACCTGCCTGGCGATCGAAGCGGTTGCCTTCTCCGCGCCGACGTCGCCGAGCGCGGTGCTCATCTTTTCGGCGATTTCGGCCATCGCGTTGCCGCGCAGCGCGTAGGCCAGCTCCAGCGCCTCCTGCGCTTCCCCCATGTCGCCGGGAGCGTCGAGCCCGTCGATCCGCGAGAGGTAGTTGTCCATCGCGCTGCGGTCGGCCTGCACCTCGGCGACGAACTCGGTGACCGAGAGGCTGCCGGGGTCGGAGAGCTTGCCGAAGAAGCTTTTGCTGGTCTGGTCGGTCTCGTCGACGATCTGGGCGACGTCGGTCGCGTAGTCGCGCAGCGCCCGGTCCTTGCGGGCGTCGAGGCAGCCGCGCACGCCGAGCACGATCAGGATGAGGATCAACAGGCCGGCGCCGAGCGCGAGGCCGCGGCGCAGCATGATCTGCTGGCGTTCAGGGCGGCGTTTGGGCCGCGGGCGGCGCGGCGGGCGGGATGCGGGCGAATCCTCCACGAGCGGCTCTCCAAGCTGGTTGGCTGGGCGGGGAGAGTATGCACAGCGGGTAGGTCGCCGCCGTCAGACCCCCCGCAAACGGTGCGGTTTTTGCACTTCTGTTACCGCCGGCCGTGCGGTTGACCCCGCCCCGGTGTGGTGAACCGCACAGTCGGCGGAGAGGCAGGAGAGGATCGCCCGGCGGCGAAATCGGTGGACGCTGTGGTGGGCTCGCTCGTACTCGACCGGTTCCTTATCGAGCGCCGCATCGGCAGCGGCGGCTTCGGCGTGGTCTACGAGGCGTGGGACGGACGGCTGGAGCGTAGCGTCGCGGTGAAGGCGATCGAGTCGCGAGGCGAGGCGAGGCGGCGGGTGCTGCGCGAGGCGCAGGCCGCGGCCCGGCTCAACCACCCCGGCATCGTCACTCTCTACGAGATGGGGGAGGAGGACGGCAACGCCCTGCTCGTCACCGAGATGGTCGAGGGCGACACGCTCGCCCAGCTGAGCGCCGACGGGCTGCTCAGCGACCGCGAGATCGGCGAGCTGGGCGCCGACCTCTGCGAGGCACTCGACCACGCGCACGCCCGCGGCGTCGTTCATCGCGACGTCAAGCCGCAGAACGTCCTCGTCGGCGAGGAAGGAGGGCCGCGCGCCAAGCTGATGGACTTCGGCGTCGCCCGCCTCGCCGAGGGCGCGGCGCTGACGGCCCCGGGGGACGTCGTCGGGACGCTCGCCTACATGGCGCCCGAGCAGGCGGAAGGCAGCGCCGTCGGGCCGGAGGCGGACGTCTACTCGCTGGCGCTGACCCTGTATGAGTGCTGGAGCGGAGAGAATCCCAACCGCCGCGCCACGCCCGCCGCGACGGCCCGGGCGATCGGGGCCCGCCCCCGCCGCCTGCGTCGCCTCCGTCCCGACCTGCCGCGCGAGCTCTGCGAGACGAGCGACGCCTGCCTGGAGCGCCGGCCCGGCCGGCGGCCGAGCCTCGAGGAGCTCGGCACGGCGCTCGAGGCCT
>DASQDJ010000142.1:0-3235 GCA_035634215.1 Solirubrobacterales bacterium
GGGCATCACCGTCAAAGGGGCCTTGCTCGCGGACGGGACTGCGACCGAACCGATCACCTTCACCTCGATCAAAGACGACTCGGTGGGCGGGGACACCAACGGCGACGGGTCAGCGACGGCGCCGGCGCCGGGGGATTGGACGGGACTTAGCTTCCCGGAAGCCGCTGGTGATGAATTCAGCTATGTCGCTTTCCACTATGCCGAGACGGCCATCGATATCCAGGAACTGGTGTCGATGTTCGTCGAAAACAGCGATTTTGTCTTCAACGAGAAAGCGTTCGACGTCGCCACGACCGCCGAAACCCACCCTGAACTGGCTGCCCTCCCATGCGTCCCGCCCTATACGTCATTCGTGATGGTCTACGACGGTTGGTTCGGTCAGACGGGCACGCCGAGCCCAAGCATCGATCTCACTGATGTCGTCGGCGCTCTGATCCCGGAAAAATACGCCTCTCTATTTCAAGCTTTTTCAAGCCTTGCCGAACTGAGCGCCCCTATGTACCCAGGGGGAGACTCGATTCCGTTCGCCACCTACTCCTGCCCAGGGATTGGTATTCCGCTTACCGCCATGACTCCGATAATCGTGACGAGCATTCCAGCGGAACCCTGGTTCACGGATCTCTAATCGGCCGAGCCCGACTTTTCGCCAGAAGACGCCCAAATTTCAGGGATTAAGGAAGCGGGCAGCCGGTCGATTAGACCGCTGTGATGAATCTGCCAGTGCCTTGGTGCTCAAAGGCAAACCCGCCGCGAGGCGGGGGCGCAAAGCCAACGGGGCTCCTTTCCGGAGTCGGCTGGGCTACCACCGGGGTCGACAGACACCACGTGGCTTCTCGCGACGGGGCTCTGGCTCAAACGATTAGGACCATAGGAGGTACCTAATGTTTCTCCAGAATCTCCGGGCGCGGATGAACGCCCGGCTCAGCGGCGACCGGGAGGCGGGCTTCACGCTCATCGAGCTTCTCGTCGTGATGCTGATCCTCGGCATCCTCGCCGCGATCGCGATTCCCGCCTTCTTCAACCAGCGGGACAAGGGCACCGACGCTCAGGCCAAGGCCGCGGTTCGAACCGCTCAGACGGCGATCGAGACGTGGGCGACCGAACACGGTGGCTCGTACGAGAAATCCGGCGGGACCGACCCGACGGCTGCGGAATTGTCTGCTATCGAGCCGACCCTGCAGACCTCGGGCGACAACGCCATCTCCGTCGTCGCTGCTTCGGCTACGGGCTACACCGTCCGGTCGACGTCTGGCACGGGGAACACGTTTGACATCGAACGTACGGGCGGAACCGTCAACTTCGACTGTGCCCTCAAAGCGGGCGAGACGGATCGCGGCGGTTGCCCCGAAGGTGGTAACTGGAACGAATAGAAGCGGGTTCGAATCGCTTCTATAAAGGCGGGCCTTCGGGCCCGCCTTTTTTCTTACTTATTTTTGGTCTGGACGAATGGTCGATCCGTCCAGCGGCCAGTGCTTGGTCTTCCCACGCGCGGGAAAGCCTCAAGTAACCGGCCCTCGCGTCGATCTAAGGCTGGACGCATGAATGGCCACCGACCGCACCGACTATTTCCGCGCTGGCTCCAGCGCGCCTTCTCGGGCTCACGCCGGCGCCTCGCCTCCGAGGCTGGCTTCGCGGTCCCGACCGTGATGCTGATGACCGTCGCCGCGCTTGGGATGGGCGGCGTGGCCGTGATGACCTCCGTCCAAGGCCAGAGCGGCGTCGTTCGCGACCAGGGAACCAAGGCGGCGCTGGCCGTCGCCGAGTCGGGGGTAAGCCAGGCGTTGCTCCACTACAACCGCGACGTGCCCCCGTGCGTCGCCGCGGTGGAGGGCGAATGGTGTGGCCCGGTCACCGGCATGTCGGTCAACGGCGGCCAGGTCGCCTACTGGGCACGCGTCCTGGACGGCGAACAGTGCGGTGTGGTCGACGTCGGCAAATGCGTCGACATCGTCTCGCAGGGAACGGTCGACGGCGTAACTCGCCGCGTCGAGGTCTTCGCGTCCTCGATGGACGACGAGGAGGGCACCAACGGCGGTCCCTTCGTCGCCGCCAGCGTGCTCTCGCGCGAAACGCTCACGCTCGACTCGAACGCGACGATCCACACGGGCACCGCGACCAACGGCAACATCGAACTGAGGTCGAACGCGCGGCAGTGCGGCCCGGCCAGTGTCGGCGTAGGGAAAAAACTGGAGAAAATCGGGAGCAACGCCCAGTACCACTCCGACGCGCTCTGCACCTCCCCCGCCAGCAGCTACGCGCAGAAAGAACTGATCCTGCCGCCGGTCCAGCAGGGCAACGCGACGACCGAAAACGACAACGGTCGCTTCTTCCTCAAAGACGTGGCCGTGAGCAAGAGCAACAACATCGACGCCTGCTGGAACGGGAAAGCGCCCAGCGGCAAAACGTCGAAAAACTGCGGCGCGCGCGAGCTGTACGTCGATGGCAACACTTCCGTGACCCTGGGCGGTCGGATCTACAGCTTCTGCAAGCTGCGGCTGCGCAGCAACGCCAACCTGTTCATCGCGCCCGGCGCCACGGTGACGATCTACTTCGATTCCCCCGAGGCCTGCGGCTACTCGTCCGGCGTGACGCAGTTGGAGCTCGACTCGAACACGAGGATCACCTCCGCCAGCGGCGCCGCGGTCAGCCTGGCGATGCTCTTCGTCGGCTCCGAAACGAGGCAGACGAAAATCCAGCTGAACAGCAACACGTCCGTGAACGGGCCCTGCGACCAGAACTTCGTCATCTACGCGCCTCACAGCGACATCGACTTCGACAGCAACTCGAAATTCTGCGGAGCCGTCGCCGGCAAATCCGTCCACCTCGACTCCAACTCGGAAATCTGGACGGCCAGCGGGTCGAAAGAATTCACCCTGCCGGGTGTCGAAGTCCCGGACATGCCCGACCACTACGCGCCCTACCGCTTCCTCGAATGCAGTGCCGTCGCGGCCCAACCGCCGAACGTCGGGTGCTGAGGAGATGCGGCAGGGGCCGAAAGCCATCGCGGCGCTGCGCCGCGACGAGCGCGGCCTGACGCTCGTCGAGCTGATCGTCGCGGCCTCGCTGGGCCTCGTGGTCGTGGGCGGGGCGCTGACGATGTTCATGGGCGGCGTGCGCAGCGAGCCGCGCACGGCCTCGAAGGTGGCGGCGATTCAGGAAGCCCGCGCGACCATCGACCGGATCACCCGCGAGCTGCGGCAGGGGCTGGAAGTCCGGACGACGACGCCGACGCCCA
>DASQDJ010000143.1:0-9068 GCA_035634215.1 Solirubrobacterales bacterium
CGACTACTTCACCGAGGAGATAAACGGCGAGGAGGGCGCCTCGCGCACCGACTACAACAACGTCGGCGAGAACGACAACGCCACCGTCACCGGGGTTCAGGGCGCGCCGGGTGGCATGGGCTACTTCGGCTACTCCTTCTACCTGGAGAACGAAGGCGCGCTCAAGGCCCTCCAGGTCGACGGCGGCCAGGGCTGCGTCGCCCCGTCGGCCCAGACCGCCCAGAGCGGCGAATACGTGCCGCTGAGCCGGCCGCTCTTCGTATACCCCAGCGCCGAGGCGCTGGCCAGGCCCGAGGTGAAGGCGTTCGTCGACTTCTACCTCGACAACGTCAACGGGCTCGCCGAGGCAGTCGGCTTCATTCCGCTGACCGACGCCCAGCTCGAAGAGTCGAAGGCCGCGACGGCGAAGCTCGGCTAGTGCTCGAATCGCCCCGCCCGCGCCACGGCGAGAAGGCCATCCAGGGCCTTCTCGCCCTCTGCGCGCTGCTCTCTGTCCTCACCACGACGGCGATCGTCCTCTCGTTGCTCGGGCCGACGATCGGTTTCTTCCAGTTCGTCCCGGCCGGCGAGTTCTTCTTCGGCGTCGACTGGACGCCGCAGTTCGAGCCGCCTAGCTACGGGGTCCTGGCGATCGTCGCCGGCACCGTCAGTGTGGCGCTCTGGGGGGCGCTGTTCGCGATCCCGGTCGGCCTCGGGGCGGCGGTCTACCTGAGCGAGTACGCGCCGCCGCGCGTTCGCAAGACGGTCAAGCCGGTGCTCGAGATCCTCGCTGGCATCCCCACGGTCGCGATCGGGTTCTTCGCCGCCTCCTTCATCCTGCCCAGCGTCGTCCAGCCGCTCTGGCCGGGCGACCTCCACGGCGGCGCCGAGAAACCGTTCATGGCGCTGGCGGCGGCGCTCGGGGTCGGCCTGATGATGGTGCCGATCATCGCCTCGATCTCCGAGGACGCGATGGCGGCGGTGCCACACGGTCTGCGCCAAGGCGCCTACGCGATGGGCGCGACCCGGATGAAGGTTGCGACGCGCGTCGTCTTCCCGGCGGCGCTCTCGGGCATCGTCGCCTCGGTCGTGCTGGCGATCTCGCGGGCGGCCGGCGAGACGATGGTCGTCCTCCTCGCGGCGGGCAACACGCCCAACTTCACCCTCTGGCCCAACGAAGCGGTGCAGACGATCACCGCCTACATCGCGACCACGGCCACCGGTGACATCGCGACCGGCACGCCCGAGTACGACACGGTCTTCGCGGCCGGGTTCGTGCTGTTCGCGCTGACGCTGGCGATGAACCTGATGAGCATCCGCCTGGTCCGCCGCTACCGCGAGGTCTACGAGTGATGGAGGCGGGCGGCGTCGCCAGCGAGCGAGCGCGGCTGGCGAGCGCCGGGGCCCGGGCGACGGTCGCGGCGGCGCTCGGCAGGCAACCGCGGCGCGACGTCGCGCTCAACGCCGGCTTCGCCGCGCTCCTGCTGCTCGCGGTCCTGATCGCCCTCGCCGGGCTCGCCGCCCTGCTCGTCCAGGCGTTCGTCAAAGCCGCTCCGTCGCTGAGCCCGGACCTCCTCACGAGCATGCCGTCGCGGATAAACCCCGAGGAGGCGGGCTTCCGGCCGGCGATCCTCGGCTCGCTGCAGCTGATCGCCGGCGTCATGCTCTTCGTCGTCCCGGTCGGCGTCGGCGCCGCCGTCTACCTCGAGGAGTACGCCGACAAGTCGAAGTGGTGGAACCGGCTGGTCGAGGTCAACATCCAGAACCTCGCCGCGGTTCCGTCGATCATCTACGGGATCCTCGGCCTCGCCTTCATCGCGCGGGGGCCGCTCGACCTCGGCTTCGTTGCCCTCACCGGCTCGCTGACCCTGGCGCTGCTGGTGCTGCCGATCGTGATCATCGCCGGCCGCGAGGCGATCCGCGCCGTGCCGGCGTCGATCCGGCAGGGGTCGCTGGCCCTGGGCGCGACGCGCTGGCAGACGATCCGCCGCCAGGTCCTGCCGGCCGCCGTGCCGGGGATCGCCACCGGGGTGATCCTCGCCGTCTCGCGGGCGCTGGGCGAGGCGGCGCCGCTGCTGCTGGTCGGAGCGACGGTCTTCATCACCTTCGATCCGACCCCGTTCTCGGAGTTCTCGGCGCTGCCGGTGCAGATCTTCAACTACGCGGTGCAGCCCCAGGAGGAGTTCAAGGCGCTGGCGGCGGCGGGCATCGTCGTGATGCTCGTCGTCCTGCTGGCGATGAACTCCTTCGCGATCTGGCTGCGAAATCGATACGAGCAAAGGTGGTGACGGGAGGGTGATCGACCAGATGGAGCGACCGGCTGTGACGGTCAGGCCAGGCGAGTTCCGCAACGGCTCGGCCGAGCGCGGCAAGGTCTTCGAGCTGAGGGACGTCGGTGTCGACTACGGCGGCGTCCCGGCCGTGAAGGAGATCTCGATGGACGTCCACCGCAACCAGGTGACGGCGTTGATCGGGCCCTCGGGATGCGGCAAGAGCACGCTGCTGCGCTGCCTCAACCGGATGAACGACCTGATCCCCGGCGCCGTCGTCCACGGCTCGCTGCGCTACCACGGCGAGGACCTCTACGGGCCGAGCGTGGACCCGGTCCAGGCGCGCAAGCTGATCGGGATGGTCTTCCAGAAACCGAACCCCTTCCCGAAGTCGATCTTCGACAACGTCGCCTTCGGACCGCGTGTGCAGGGCCGCAAGAAGGGCCTCGAGGGGATCGTCGAGGCGGCGCTCCGTCGTGCCGCGCTTTGGGACGAGGTCAAGGACCGGCTCGGCGACAACGCCTTCGGGCTCTCCGGCGGCCAGCAGCAGCGCCTCTGCATCGCCCGCTGCATCGCGGTCGAGCCCGACACGATCCTGATGGACGAGCCCTGCTCGGCGCTCGACCCGATCTCCACCAACAAGATCGAGGACCTGATGGTCGAGCTGAAGGAGGAGTTCTCGATCGTGATCGTCACCCACAACCTGCAGCAGGCGGCGCGGGTCTCCGACCGCACCGCCTTCCTGATGGTCGAGCTCGACGCCGACGAGGACAACCGCTGGGGCCGGCTGGTCGAGTACGACGAGACCGAGAAGATCTTCACCAACCCGGCCGATCGGCGAACCGAGGACTACGTCTCGGGGAAGGTGGGTTGACGGTGGCCGAAGCGACGCGGGTCCACTACCAGGAGGAACTCGCCGCCTTGGAGGCGAGCGCGCTCGGCGGCCTCGACCTGGTCGGCGCGGCGCTGACCGGCACCCTGGAAGCGGTCGCGGGCCAGGACATCGCGCGGGCCGAAGCGGTGATCGCCGACGACGACCGCATCGACGGCCGCTACCTGGAGGTGCACCAGAGCCTGATCGCGCTGCTCGCCAAGCAGTCGCCGGTGGCAACCGACCTGCGGCTGATCTCGGCGCTTCTGCACGTGATCAAGTGCGTCGAGCGGATGGGTGACCAGTGCGTCAACGTCTGCAAGCTGATCCCGCTGACCGGCAGCGAGCCGCCCGCCGACGCGAGGATGGTCGAGCGGATCGTCGCGATGGGCGAGCAGGCGCGCGTGCTGAGCGAGGAGGCCAAGCGCGCCTTCGAGCGGCGCGACGTCGAGATGGCGCGCGACCTGGTGCGGCTCGACGACGTCGTCGACGACCTCAACCGCGAGTGCTTCCGCCTGGCGCTCGAGATCGGCGACGACGCGGAGCGGCGCGAGTGGGCGATGACGATGCTGCTGGCGGCACGGGCGATCGAGCGGATCGGCGACAACGCCGTCGACATCGGCGAGCAGGTCGCCTTCGTCGTCACCGGGCTCTTCAAGGAGTTCGAGGACGCCTCTCACCCCGAGGGGTAAGGTCGCATCATCTGATGCGAAGTCTGATAGCATCAAACATCAAATGACGCGTACCACGTTGAATCTGGATTCCTCCGTTCTGGGGGAGCTGCGGCAGCGCAGCAGGCGCGAACGCAAGTCCCTTGGGGCGGTGGCTTCGGAGCTGCTCGCTCGCGGCCTCCGGGACGAGCCGCCCCCTGCCAACCCACCCTTCTCCTGGGTCAGCCACGACCTCGGCAGGCCTATCGTGGATCTGGAGGACAAGGACGCGCTCAACGCCGTGCTCGACCGGTGAGCGTCACGGTTGACGCGAACGTGCTGGTCTACGCCTCGAACGAGGCCGAGGAGGTGCACGAGGAGGCGCGCCGGCTGGTCGAGCGCTTGGCGGCCGGCCCGGAGATCTTCTACCTTTTCTGGCCGACCGTGATGGGGTATCTGCGGATAGTCACCCATCCCTCCGTGTTGCCGCGATCGCTCAGCCCGCCGGACGCGATCGCCAACCTGGAGGCGCTCGTCTCCCTTCCCCACGTCCGGACACCCGGCGAGGGAGAGGGTTTCTGGGACGTCTTCCTGCGGACGCGCAACGAAGCCGACCGCGGAAACCACGTGCCGGACGGGCACGTCGCCGCGCTGATGCGCCAACACGGCGTGCGGACGATCTACACGCGCGACCGCGACTTCAGGCGCTTCGACGGGATAGCCGCCGAGGACCCGTTCGGCGCTCAACCGGAGCGTGGGGGATAGGTCCAGCCCCGCATCGCGGCGTCCAGCCCGGCTTGCCAGCTGCCGAATCGATTGTGAACGGTGCTCGCGGATGGCCAGTCCTCGCAGGCGACAAGCCAATCGGAGGAGCGGGGCCAGCGATCGGTTTCGAGCTCGAACTCGCGCATCGCCTCGACGATCCTCTCTCTGGTCCATTCCCGCTTTCGCGATTCCAGGCCCGCTGCCCGAAGCCCGGCGGTGAAGGAGCCGAAGTGTCGGCGCACCGTGCGTGACGAGGGATAGCCGGCCGGCGGCCATTCCAGCTCCTGCTTGGCCGGCGGGCGGCCGAACTCCTTCGCGTAGGAGCGCAGGGCGACGAGGATCTCGTCGGGCGTCCAGGTCGGCTTGTTCGGGGTCGTGCCCGCCGCCTCGAGCATCCGGCCCCAGCCGCCGAACAGCAGCCGCGCCACGCTGCTGGGCGGCCATTCGCCGAACTCCTCCTCCCACCGCTCGGCCCCCCCGAAGCGCCTCGGTCGCCAATCACGGGACGTCGGTGCTCGTCCCTCCATGCGGATCCATCTCTGCACCGCGGCGATGACCTCCTCCCTGCTCCAGCGCATGGGGTTGCCGCGCCGGGTCGAGCAGGTGTGGCAGAGCTTCTTGTCGCCGACGACCGGACTTGCGCAGGCGCGGCATGGGTGCGCCCTCAGGTAGCGGCTGACCGTCTCCGGCCGGACGCCGAGAACCTCGGCGATCGCACGGTTCGTCTCGCCGGCAGAATGCATTCTTCGCGCCGCCTCGACCCGCTCCGCGAGAGTGCCCTCCGGTCCTGCCGGCCATACAGGTTTGATCCCGGCGGCTTCGAGGGCGGCCGGCCATGACTCGAAGTAGTGGTACACGGTCGTGTTGCTGGGCCAGCGGGGGTGCTCTCGCTCCCATTTCGATTCCTCCGGACCCATCAAACCGGCGCTCCGCGCTGACGCCGGCGACCACTCCCACGACCTGGGCGGCGAGCCCGCCTCTTCGGCCCACTCGTGCAACGCCGCCACGATCCGCTCCTCGTTCCAGGTCCCGGGCGCGGCTTGGAAGCGCCGGGTCGTCGACCGCCTCGGGCTGATCGGTCGTGCGGTCGCATTGCGCGAGTCGCCGTTTTGGGAGGAACGCGCCGAGCCGTCGCGTGCGTTTTCAGAAGCGACCTTTTCGTTTCCCATGTGGTGAGGGGAGCTTATGCGTCTCTTCTTGCTTGCGCTCGTCGCGCGTCGACCGGACCCGGTTGGCGCCCACGTCCGCGAGGTGCTCGCCGCTGCCGGCGAGCTGATCGCTGGGAGCGCGGGCTGACGCGGGCGGCGGGTTGGCCCCGCGCCCGCCGGGCGTCGCACTAGGATGCGCGGCGATGCGACTCTCGCTGATGCCGCGCGACCGCACCTTCTTCGACCTCTTCATCGAGGCTGGCCAAAACAGCCTCCGCGCGGCGCGGCTGCTCGACGAGATGATGGGGGGGTGGCCCGACTCGCGCGACCTCAACCGCGAGATCCTCAAGGCCGAGCAGGAGGGGGACCGGATCACCCACGACATCATCCGGCGGCTCAACTCGACCTTCGTCACGCCGATCGACCGGGAGGACATCTACGCCCTCGCGACCCAGATGGACGACATCGTCGACTACACCGAGGAGGCCGCTGACTTCCTCGGCCTCTACCGGATCGAGGCGCCTATGGAGCAGGCTCAGGCGCTGACCAGGGTGCTCGTCGAAGCCTGCGAAAACCTCGCCGAGGCGCTCGAGCGCCTACGTGACTTCCAGGGCTTGGAGCACTACATAATCGAGATCCACCGGCTCGAGAACGACGGCGACCGGATCTCGCGCGACGCTGTCGCCTCGCTCTTCTCCAACGGCATCGACCCGATGATCGTGATCCGCTGGAAGGACATCTTCGCCGTGCTCGAGAACTCGATCGACGCGACGGAGACGGCCGCGCAGATCATCGAGGGCATCGTGATCAAAAATTCCTAGGGCGCCCTAGTGGACTCCGACATCATCCTCGTCATCGTCGTCGGCACGGCGCTGGCGTTCGACTTCACCAACGGCTTCCACGACACCGCCAACGTGGTCGCGACGTCGATCTCGACGCGGGCGGCGCCGCCGCGAGTCGCGGTCGCCTTCGCGGCGCTGCTCAACTTCGCCGGCGCCTTCATCTCGATCTCGGTGGCGGCGACCGTCGCCGGCGACGTCGTCGACGCCGGGGCGATCACGACGACGGTGGTCTTCGCCGGCCTGATCGGGGCGATCGCCTGGAACCTGATCACCTGGTACTTCGGCCTGCCATCGAGCTCCTCGCACGCGCTGATCGGCGGCGTCGTGGGCTCGGCGCTGGTTGCCGCCGGCTTCGACGCGGTGCTCTCCGACGGCGTGATCGGCAAGGTGCTGATCCCCGCCGTGGTCGCGCCGCTGCTCGCCTTCATCGTCGCCGGCATCGCGATCGGGCTCGCCTACCGGCTGGTCGGCAGGCAGCGCCCGGGCACCGTCACCCGCGGCTTCCGCTTGGGCCAGATCGTCTCCGGGGGCATGCTCGCGCTGGCGCACGGGACTAACGACGCGCAGAAGACCATGGGGATCATCACCCTGGCGCTGATCGCCAACGGGAACCTCGGCGGCGACGCCGATCCCCCCTTCTGGGTGATCTTCTCGGCGGCGACGGCGATCGCGCTCGGCACCTACAGCGGCGGCTGGCGGATCATCCGCACGACCGGCTCGCGGATCATCAAAATGGACGCGGCACAGGGCTTTTCGGCGCAGGGCGCTGGCGCGGCGGTGATCCTCGCCTCGACCCACTACGGCTTCCCGCTCTCGACGACGCACGTGATCAACGGCGGCGTGATGGGCGCCGGCGCCGGCAAACGGCTCTCGGCGGTGCGCTGGGGGGTCGCCGGCAACATCTTCGTCGCCTGGCTGCTGACGCTGCCGGCGGCGGCGGCGATCGGCGCGGCGACCTACGGCGTTACCCGCATCTTCGGCACCGGCGCCGCCGGGCCGGTGATCGTCACCGTCATCGCGCTCGCGTTGATCGCCGTTGCCTTCGTCCGCCGCCTGCGCCGCGGCGCTCCGGTGCCCGCTTGACGATGTTCGGCCCGATGCTGGCGACCATCGTCCACACCGACGAGCTGCTGCGGACGATCGCCGCCGCCTTCGTCGGCGGCGTCGGGATCACGGTGATCTTCTCGGTCGCGATCTGGGGGGCGGCTCGTTTCGTCGACCTGAGCGGCAGCGAACGGCGGGTGGCGGCGGCGGCCGCGGCGGCGGTCGGGATCCTCGCCTTGGCCTTGACGCTGGCGATCGTCGCGGTCGGGCTGCTCGTGATGCTCAGCGACTAGCTCCCGCAGCGAAGGTAGTCGGGCGCTGGCCTAACATCGGAGCTCGTGCGAACCCTGCGCAACACCGCGATCGTGATGCTGTTGGCGCTCGTCGTCGCCTTCGTCCCGGGTGGCGGCAACGCCGCCGACGCGATCCTGGCGGCGATCACGATGGCGTTCCTCGCCGCGATCGCCTGGGCCCTCTTCGTCTTCAGTCGCGAAAACCAGCTGACGCTGGCAACGCTGAGCGACGGCCGGCGAGCGCTCCTCTACGGAGCGCTCGGCCTGATCGCCCTGTTGGTCGCCGGCAGCGACGAGATGTTCGCGACCGGCCTCGGCACCCTTGCCTGGATCGTCCTCCTCGGCGCGTCGATCGCGGCGATCTGGCGGGTCTGGCTCGAGGCCCGCGCCTACTGAGGCCCTTACTGATTCGGCACAGAGCCGGCGCTCAATTTTTCATTTGAGCGCACCACACGCGCGCCTAACGCTGCGACGTTGAGGGAAGTGTCGGGCCAGGTCGCCAGCAGCGTTCGCAGGGAGGGCGGAACCGCCTCGGTCGAGCTGATCGCGGTGGTCCCGTTCCTGCTGCTGGCGGCCTTGGCCGTGGCACAGCTCGCGATCGCGGGGCAAGCGCTGTGGTCGGCTGGCGTGGCAGCCCGCGCCGGGGCCCGGGCCGAGCTCGTCGGCGGCGACGCGGGACGGGCGGCGCGGCGCACGCTGCCCGAGCCGCTGCGGGGAGACGCCGAGGTGACGGTCGCGGACGGCGTCGTCGTGCGGGTCGTCGTGCCCCGGCTGCTGCCAGGAATGCCGCGGCTCGCGGTCGAGTCGGAGACGCGCCTAGGGGGTGGCGGTGAATAGGCAGGCGGGCCAGGCCACGGTCGAGCTGGTGGCGGCGCTTCCGGCCCTGCTCCTCGCCGGCCTGGTCGCTCTGCAGCTGCTCTGCGCCGGCTACGCCCTTACCCTCGCCGACGGCGCGGCCGAGGCGGGCGCTCTAGCCCTCGCCTCGGGTCAGCCCCCGAAGGAGGCGGCGCATGAGGCGCTCCCCGACTGGGCTGGCGGGCGCGCCTCGGTCGTCGTGCGCGGCAGGCGGGTCACGGTGCGGGTGGAGCCGCCGTCGCCGCTGCGGGCGATCGCCGAGCGCATCGCGGTCACGTCGTCGGCCGTGGCGCGGCCGCGATGACCGTCCTGGTCACCGGGGTAGGGGAGGCGACGGGCGCGCGGGCGGCC
>DASQDJ010000144.1:0-5371 GCA_035634215.1 Solirubrobacterales bacterium
CCGCTGGGCTGCTGCCGACGGCGATCGCCTCGGCCAGCTCGTCCGCGGCGGGCGGCCGGTCGCGCAGCTCGTTGAGGGCCGTGTTGCGGACGATCCTGTAGAGCCAGGGGCGCAGCTCGATCTCGGCGTCGTCGCGCCGCAGCGCCAGCAGCGCCTTCGAGAAGGCGTCCTGCGTCACGTCCTCGGAGCGCGAGCCGACGATCGCTCCGGCGTAGCGGGCCAGTGGCCGACGGTAGCGGCGGACGATCTCCTCGAAGGCGGTCTCGTAGCCGTCGCGCACCAACCTCACCAGCCTGCTGTCCGACTGCATGCGCAGGGTGGGGCCGGCGATCAGGCGCGGGGCTAGTCCATGGGCTGGCGGCGGCATCTCTCTGATGATGCAACACGGCCAGCGCCGCCAAGATCACGCGCTCCCCTGCCCGGCGCCACGCCGCCTGAGAGGATGGCCGCCATGGACCGAGGGGTCGCCATCCTGCTGACCGCGGTGGCCGGCGGGCTGATCGCGCTGCAGGCGCCGATCAACGCCGAGCTCGGACGCGCAACCGGGAACCTGCCGGCGGCCCTCGTCTCCTTCGTGATCGGCACCGTCGCCCTCGCCGCGATCGTCGTCCTCAGCGGCAAGGCCGGGGGGCTGGGCAACACGTTCGACGTCAGCTGGGTCTACCTGGTCGGCGGGCTGCTCGGCGCGATCTACGTCACCAACGCGCTGATCGCGGTCTCGGTGATCGGCGCCGGCGGGGTCGCGGCGCTGACCGTGGCGGCGCAGCTCGGCGCCTCCTTGGCGATCGACCGTCTCGGGTTATTCGGCCTCGACGAGGTCCCGCTCACGCCGGAGCGGCTGCTCGGCGTCGTCCTGCTGCTGGCCGGCACCGTCCTCGTCGTCCGCTGAGCCGCGCCGCGCCGGCGGCGCCTCCCAGGCGAGGTCGGGCGGCGCGATCCGCAGGTAGTGGCCGAACGACCAGTCGACGAAGCGCTTGCGGCCGAGCAGTCGGATCAGCGGCCCGAGTAGGCGCGGCGGAACGCGGGGGACGAGCCGTTGCGCCCGCAGCATCCAGCGGAACTTCCACTCGTGGCGGTCGTGGAACGACGCGTAGCGGGCGGCGGCCGCCTCGCGGTCCTGCCGTCCCTCGACGACGCCGCGCAGCTCGCGCCCAAGGACAATGCCGAAGTAGAGGGCGGTCCTGATTCCCTCCGCGGTCAGCGGCAGGCAGTGCCCCGCCGAGTCGCCCGCGAAGAAGACGCCGCCCTCGGTGGCGCGGCGGAGCTTGTGGGGAATCCAGTTGCCCTGGTAGCGGACGCGGTCCTGGCCGAGGTCCTCAGCGAGCAGCTCGGTGGTCTCGCGGACGTGGAAACGGGGGTCGAAGGAGCCGACGCCGATCCGCAGCTCGTCACGGGCGGGAAAGGACCAGCCGTAGCCGGCCGGGACGTAGCGGCGGTCGATCCAGACCTCCAGGTCCTCGCCGCTGCCGTGCGGGTGGACCTCCAGGCCTCGCGAGAGCGGCGCGTCGGGCGGCTGGTAGCCGGCGCCGCTGGCCAGCACCCGTCGCCAGCCGAGCGCATCGACCACCAGCGGCGCCGAGAGGACGCCGCGATCGGTCTCCACGGCGATCGCGCCGTCGCCGTTCGCGGCCTCGGCGCGCCCGTTCACCTTGGCGGTCTCGAAGCGCGCGTCGCAGCCCTGCCAGAGCAGCTGGCAGAGCTCGCGGTAGTCGAAGGTCGAGAAGGTCCAGGGCAGCCGGTAGCGCTTGCTGCCGTGCGGCGTGTGGATGAGCAGCGAGTCGAAGCGCTGTCGCTCGGCGCCCATCAGGCCGGTCGCTCGCAGCCAATCGGTCGGGATCCCGCAGGCGGACGTCTGGCGCTCGCCGATCTCGTAGCGGTCGACGACCATCACGTCGGCGCCGCTGCCCGCCAGCTCGCGCGCGACGGCGAGGCCGGCGAAGCTGGCCCCGCAGATCAACACGTCGTGGCTGCCCGAGAGCGGGCTGCGCTCGTCGCCTCGTTTGGTGGCTCGTATCGGCATGGACGAGGAGGGTATCCGGAGGGACGACCGGGAGCCGAGCAGGCGGCGATTTCTGGCATTATCTGCCGCTGTGTCCGTGACCGATACGACCAGTTCAACCGAGCCTTCCGGCAAACCCGTCGAGGGCTCCGGTGGCCTGCTGCTCGAAGTAGCGGGCAAGGTCGTCCCCAACTACGCGGCGACGATGGTCTCCTTCGACGAGGGAGACGTCGTCAAGGGGAAAGTGGTCCGGATCGACAAAGACGAGGTCCTCGTCGACATCGGCTACAAGTCGGAGGGCGTCATCCCCTCCACCGAGCTCTCGATCCGCAAGTCGGTCGACCCAGCCGACGAGGTCGAGCTGGGCGAGGAGCTCGACGCGCTCGTCCTCACCAAAGAGGACAGCGAGGGGCGCTTGGTCCTCTCCAAGAAACGGGCCCGCTTCGAGAAGGCTTGGCGGCGCATCGAGGCCGCCGCGGAGTCAGGCGAACCGGTCGAGGGCACGGTGATCGAGGTGGTCAAGGGCGGCCTCATCCTCGACCTCGGCGTGCGCGGCTTCCTGCCCGCCTCGCTGGTCGACATCCGCCGCGGTCACAACCTCGACGAGTTCCTCAGCCCGGCGCTCGAGTGCAAAGTGATCGAGCTGAACCGCAGCCGCAACAACGTCGTCCTCTCGCGGCGCGCCGTGCTCGAGGAAGAGCGCAAGGAGGTGCGCGAGCAGATCCTCGACCGGCTGCAGCCGGGACAGGTCGTCGAGGGCAAGATCTCCAACATCGTCGACTTCGGCGCCTTCGTCGACCTCGACGGCATCGACGGCCTCGTCCACATCTCCGAGCTCTCCTGGAGCCACGTCAACCACCCTGCCGAGGTGGTCTCGATCGGCGACACGGTGCGGATCAAAGTGCTCGACATCGACCGTGACCGTCAGCGCATCTCGCTCGGCCTCAAGCAGACGCAGGAGGACCCCTGGCAGCGGGTGATCAGCACCCACCGGCCGGGCGACGTGCTGGAGGGCACCGTCACCAAGGTGGTCGCCTTCGGCGCCTTCGTCGAGATCCTGCCCGGCGTCGAGGGTCTCGTCCACATCTCCGAGCTCGCCGACCACCACGTCGAGAATCCCTCCGAGGTGGTCGAGCCGGACGCCAAGCTGAACGTCAAGATTCTCGAGATCGACGAGGAGCGGCGCCGCCTCTCGCTCAGCATCAAGCGGGTCGAGGGGCAGAACATGCCGATGGGGGATCTGGGGGCGCAGATGGAAGCGGCCGCGGGGGACGGCTCGGATGAGGGTTCAGATGCCCTGCCCGCGGGTCCTGTCGCGGAGGACGGCGACTCGTCCTCGCAAGCTGCGGGCGAGTCCCCATCCACCACGCCACCCGCGGAAGAGGCCTCTGAGGAGGCTCCACCGGAGACCGGGGCCGAGGACGTAGAGCCGATTGCCGAGCAAGCGGTACCGCCGACGCCCGAGGCCGCTGCTCAGGAGACCGCCGCCCAAGAGGAAGTGGCGGAGCCCGTGGCCGAGTCGAACGGCGAGGCCCCCGGCGAAGAGGCCCAGGAGGGCGAAGGGTCCCCGCAGGAGGGGGAATCGGTGCAGGAGCGGCCCGACTCCCCCGACGACGTCGACGAGGCGGCCGGCGGGGAGGGCGCTGGCGCCGGCGACGGCTCGGCCGGCGGCGAGCAGACGGGCGAAGCCCAGCAGAGCTGAGCGGCGTCCTTTGTCGGCGCCGCTGACGATCGGGCTGACCGGTGGCATCGCGGCCGGCAAGTCGGAGGCGCTGGCGGCCTTCGAGCGGCTCGGCGCGGCGACGATCTCCAGCGACGCGGTCGTCCACGAGCTGCTCGACTCCGAGCCGCTGCGCGGCCGCCTGGTCGAGCGCTGGGGGGAGGAGGTCGCGCCTTCGGGCCGCGTCGACCGGGCCAGGGTCGGCGAGATCGTCTTCGCGGACCCGGGGCAGCTGAGCTGGCTGGAGGAGCAGGTCCATCCGCTGGTCGGGACGCGGATCGGCGCCTGGCTGAGCGCCCTGCCGGAGGGGACCGACACGGCGGTGGTCGAGGTGCCGCTGCTCTTCGAGGCCGAGATGGAGAAGGCCTTCGACACGACGGTCGCGATCGTCACCGCCGACGAGCTGCGCCGCGAGCGAGCCGAGGCGCGCGGTCACGCCCTGGTCGTCGAGCGCGAGGCGCGGCAGCTGAGCCAGCCCGAGAAGGCTGAGCGGGCCGACCACGTCGTCGTCAACGACGGCAGCGTCGAGGACCTCGAGCGTCACCTATCCGAGCTTCTCGGCAAGCTGAGGGGATGAGCCGTAAGCGGAGTCGGCGAGCGCGCACCGCCCGTCGGCGCCGCCTGCTCGTCGGCGCCATGATCGTCACCGTGGGCGTGGCAGCGGGTGTCGCGCTGGGCGTCGTCGGCAAGGTCGACGACGCGATCCAGGAGCTGACGCTGCCCCTTCGCCACGAGGACGTCATCCGCCAGGAGGCGGCGCAGTGGGACGTCGAACCGGCCCTGGTCGCGGCGACGATCTTCGCCGAGTCCCGCTTCCGCGACCAGACCTCCCACGCCGACGCCCGTGGCCTAATGCAGATCACGCCGGACACGGCGCGGTTCATCGCCCGCGAGAGTCGTGGCACCGAGTTCGTGCTCGAGGATCTCTCCGATCCCGACGTGAACATCGCTTACGGCACCTTCTATCTGCGCTACCTGCTCGACGCCCTCGACCAGAACGAGGTGGCGGCGCTCGCCGCCTACAACGCCGGCCTCGGCAACGTCGAAGAGTGGGGCGGGGCGGACGTGGAGCTCGACGACATCGAGTTCGGGGAAACTCGTAGCTACGTGGAGCAGGTGCTGGAGAAGCGGGAGGAGTATCGCGAGACCTATCCGAGGGAGCTCGGCTACCGATGAGCGAGCCCCGCCCCCGTCTCGCCGCCCTCGCCGCAGCGGTGGGGCTGGTTCTCGCCGACTCCTCGATCGTCGTCCTCGCGCTTCCGGAGATCTACCGCGAGCTCGACACCAGCGTCGCTGGCGTCACCTGGGTGCTGGTGTCCTTCAACCTGGTCCTCGCGCTTGCCGCGGTGCCGATCGCCCAGCTGGGTCGCCGGGTGGGACCGGGGCGCACGGCCGCGGTCGGGCTGGCGGTCTTCGCCGGCGCGGGCATCGCCTGCGGTGTGGCGACCGAGCTGGAGACGCTGATCGCGGCCCGCTGCGTGCAGGCGCTGGGCGGGGCCGCGGCCGTCACCGCGGTTCTGGAGCTGTTGCCGGCGACGGTCGGGTCGGAGCGCCGAGCGGCCGCGGTCTGGGCGGCCGCCGGGGCGACGGGCGCCGCGCTGGGGCCGGCGGCCGGCGGCCTGCTCACCGAGCTCGTCTCCTGGCAGTCGGTC
>DASQDJ010000145.1:0-6617 GCA_035634215.1 Solirubrobacterales bacterium
CGACGGAGGTCTTCCGGCCGATCTCGCGCAAGTACGACGAGGCCGAGCACGAGTACCCCAAAGAGCTCGACATGCTGGCGTCGCTGATCGACGGCATGAACGAGGGCTCCGACATCGGCGGCGCCGGCGCCGCCGGGGTGCGCCGCGAGAAGAGCTCCAACGGCGACGGCGGCAACCGCAACGGGTCCAACCTCTCCACCGTGCTCGGCATCATCGAGCTCTGCTGGGGCGACGTCGGCCTGCTGCTCTCGATGCCGCGCCAGGGGCTCGGCAACTCGGCGATCGCCTCGGTGGCGAGCGAGGAGCAGCTGGAGCGCTACGGCGGCAAGTGGGCGGCGATGGCGATCACCGAGCCGGAGGCCGGCTCGGACTCGGCGGCGATCCGAACCACCGCGGAGCTGGACGGCGACGAGTACGTCCTGAACGGCGAGAAGATCTTCGTCACCTCGGGCGACCGTGCCGACCTGATCGTCGTCTGGGCCTCGCTCGACCGCGACAAGGGCCGGGCGGCGATCAAGTCGTTCATCGTCGAGCGCGACAATCCTGGCCTCAAGCTCGACCGGCTCGAGCACAAGCTCGGGATCCGGGCCTCCGACACCGCCAACTTCACCCTCCAGGACTGCCGCGTGCCGAAAGAGGCGCTGCTGGGCAGCCCGGAGATCGACACCAAGGCCGGCTTCGGCGGCGCCATGCAGACGTTCGACAACACGCGGCCGCTGGTCGCCGCGATGGCGGTCGGCGTCACCCGGGCGGCGCTGGAGGAGACGCGCAGGTGCCTCAAGGACGCGGGCGTCAAGGTCGACGACGCGGCGCCGGCCTTCGGCCAGCACGCGGCGGCGGCCCGCCTGCTCGAGATGGAAGCCGACTACGAGGCGGCGCGCCTGCTGACCATGCAGGCCGCCTGGATGGCCGACAACGCGAAGCCGAACTCGCTGCAGGCCTCGATGGCGAAGGCGAAGGCGGGGCGCACCTGCGTCGACGTCACGCTCGGCTGCGTCGAGCTCTGCGGCAGCGTCGGCTACGACGAGAACCGGCTGCTCGAGAAGTGGGCGCGCGACGCGAAGATCCTCGACATCTTCGAGGGCACCCAGCAGATCCAGCTGCTGATCGTCGCGCGGCAGTTGCTGGGGAAGAGCTCGTCTGAACTGAGGTAGTAGGTAGGTGGGGTGCTCCTCCCCCAAAGACCGTTGCGCAGCTGATCGAGACCAAAGGCTCAGGCGTGGTCCCTGAGCCTTTGGTGGAGGAGCACCCCACCTACCGGCCGTAGCCCCGTAGCCACTCGGCGAGGAAGGGCTGGACGATGCGGTAGGCGCCGCGGTCGCCGGTGACGATTTCACGCTGGGTGAGGGCCCGTAGGGCCTTCTGGACGCTGGCGGCGCTCGGTAGGCCATGGCGGTCGCGGTAGGCCGTGCTCTGAGGGTGGCCGGGTTCGCGGGCCAAGGCCTGAAGCACGAGTCGCTGGACGGTCGACGCGTCCTCCCAGAGCAGGGTGAAATGGGAGTGCTCCGCGCGCAGGACAGCGTCCAGGGCAGCTGACAACCGATCTTCCGAGGCGATGGCGCCCTCCGGCGTCTGCTCCCAGAGGAAGTAGGCGAGCTCCTGCGTCGCGTAGGGGTGTCCGCCGGTCAGCTCCAGGAGCCGGGAGATCGCGGCCGGTTCGCAATCCCGCCCCGTCGCCTCGAATCGCTCCTCCAGAAAACGCGAGAACTCTCCGGCCGGGATCGGGTCGAGCTCCATCGGCTTGGCGCTGCGCCAGAACGGCTCGTTGCGATCGTTGAAGATTCGCTCCATCACGTGCCGCTTACTGCCCAAGTAGACGTGGGCGACCTCCGGCTGGCGCTGGAAGACGGCGCGCATCAGCCGCGGCAGCTGCGGGTCGATCTCGACGATCTCCTGGAACTCGTCGAAGACGAGCGCGACGCGACGGCGGCGGTCCGCGCCGAGCTCGGCCGGGAGCTCGAGAAGCTGCTCGATCGTCGCGTCGATGTCAGCTGACTCGCGAGCCGTCGAAAAGGAGAAGCCCACCGCCCCGGTCAGGGGGTCGACGCTCATCGCCGGCTGCACGCGCAGGCCGCGGAACGGCGCCGTCGCCTTCTCCCAGACCCGCTCCAACGGCGAGGCGACGTGCTCGTAGATGGCGCCGGCGAGAGCGGACGCCAGCCTCTCCTTCGTTGGGGTGGTCATTAGGTCGACGTGGGCGACGAGAACCCCGTCGCCGGCGAGAGCTTGCATCGTCGCCCAGATCAGCGACGACTTGCCGTAGCGGCGAGGAGCAAAGAGGACCACGTCCTGCCCGTTGCGTATGTCGCTGGCGAGCTCGTCTCTCTCTCGCTCGCGGTTGGTGAAGCTCGCGTCCAGCGCAAGCGCGCCGAAGAGGAAGGGATTTTCTGCTTTCTTCATGCTAGGCACGATAATGCTGTTCAGGATTATTGTCAATATGCCGTTAAGCATTATGCTTAGAGGTATTACGGGTCGGCGCGCCTGCCGGCATGAGAATCCAGCCTGCGAGACTGCTGCCCCGTGAACTTCATCGAGGACGTAGTCGAAGCTTTTCCCGCCGCCCGGCCGGCGCTTATCGAGGTCTCGGCGGAGGGGGAGCGGCGCGTCCATCACTTCGGCGAGCTGTTCGCGCGGTCGGCGGGATTGTCCGGGGCGTTCGCGGCCCAGGGGGTCGAGCGGGGCGACGTGGTGATGACGCTGACGGGCAGCCGCGTTGAGTGGGTCCTCGCGCTGCTCGCCTGCTGGCGGATGGGTGCCGTGGCGCTCCCCTGCAACCCGCAATTGCGGCGCAAGGACCTCGCGGTGCGGGTGCTCGCGGCCAACCCGAAGCTCGCCGTGGGCGAGGGCCGCTACCTCGGCGAGCTGCCCGACGGCGTCCTCTACATGGACCTGGACGACGTGGCCCGCGTCATCGACGAGGACCGCGCGCAGGAGACGCCGGCCGACATCGAGGATCTCGCCCCCGACGACCCGGCGGCGATCGTCTTCACCTCAGGGACGACCGGCGAGGCGCGCGGGGTCCTCTACCCGCAGCGCTACCTCGCCGGCCAGGGCCCGCAGGCCGAGCACTGGTTCGGCGCCCGCGAGGGGGAGATCGCCTGGTGCACCGCCGCGCCCGGCTGGTCGAAGTCGACCCGCAACGCCTTCATAGCCCCCTGGCTGCGCGGCGCGGTCGCCGTCCTCCACGACGGGCGCTTCGATCCCGAGGAGCGCCTGCGGCTGATCGAGCAGCTCGGCGTCAACGTCCTCTGCCAGGCGCCGACCGAGTACCGGATGCTGGCCAGCCGCGCCGAGCCGCGGCCGATCCCCTCGCTGCGCCGCCTGGTCTCGGCCGGCGAGCCGATCGAGCCCGAGACGATCCGCCTCTTCCGCGAGCGGCTCGGCCTCGCCGTAGGCGACGGCTACGGCCAGACCGAGACCGGCCAGGTGACCGGGATGCGGCCCGGCGAGGACGACCCGGCCCGGGACGGCTCGATGGGCAGGCCGCTGCCCGGCGTCGAGGTGCGCGTCGCGGCAGGCGGCGGCGACGCGGGCGGCGTCGGCGAACTGCAGCTGCGCGCCGCCTCCTCCCCCACCTTCTTCCTGCGCTACCTCGACGGCGAGCCCTTCGCCGAGGAGTGGTGGCCGACCGGGGACCGCGTCCGCGAGGACACCGACGGCTACCTCTGGTTCGAGGGGCGCGGCGACGACCTGATCCTCTCCTCCGGCTACCGGATCGGGCCTTTCGAGGTCGAGTCCGCCCTCCTCACCCACCCCGCGGTCGCCGAGGCGGCCGCGGTGGCCGCGCCCGACCCCGAGCGTGGCGCGGTCGTGCGTGCCGTCGTCGTGCTCAGGGACGACGCACGCCCGTCAGATGCCCTCGCGGACGAGCTGCGGCAGCACGTACGCGCTCAAACCGCCCCCTACAAGTACCCCCGGATCGTCGAGTTCGCCGACTCGCTGCCCAAGACCGACAGCGGCAAGGTGAGGCGAGCCGCGCTGCGTGCCGCCGGCTAGGCCGCGGCCAGCGCCTCGTCGAGGTCCATCGGGCGGCCCAGGTGAAAGCCCTGGGCCATGTCGACGCCATACTCCAACAGCATCTGGGCGGTGGTGTCGTCCTGGACGAACTCGGCGATCGTCGCCTTGCCGAGCCCGCGGGCGATCTGGACGATCGCCTGCACGGTCAGCTGGTCGGCATCGCTGCGTGGCATGTCGCGGACGAAGGCGCCGTCGATCTTGATCAGGTCGAAGGGGATCCGCTTCAGGTAGTGGAAGGGGCCGAAGCCGGCGCCGTAGTCGTCGATCGCGACCTGACAGCCGACGTCGGTCAGCCGGTCGGCGAAGCCGGCCGCAGTCTCGTAGTCGTAGACGTTGGCCGTCTCGGTGATCTCGAAAGTGCAGTGCGAGGGATCGGCGCCCGCTTCGTCGAGCCGCCGTTCGATGAACTCCAGCACCGAGACGTCGGTGAGCGAGGCACCCGAGAGGTTGACGTGGAGCGACAGCGGCCGGCCCTGGCGCTCGCGCTCGGCGAGCAGCTCCAGGGCACGTGAGACGACCCAGCGGTCGAGCTCCTGGACCATGCCGGAGCGCTCCGCGGCCTCGATGAAGCTCGCCGCAGGCAGCAGCTCGCCCTCCTCGCTCGTCATCCGCAGCAGCAGCTCGTAGCGCTCGATTCCTCCCGAGGCGAGGTCGAGGATCGGCTGGCTCTGCAGGCTGAGCCGGTCCTGAGTGAGAGCGTCCCGAATCCGCGCCGCCGCGGTCTGGCGCCGCTCGGGCTTGCGCTGTGGGTCGTCCGGGTCGCGGAAGAGCGCGATCTGGTTGCGCCCCTCTTCCTTGGCCCGATACATCGCCTGGTCGGCGGCGACGAGCACCGCCTCGGCGCCGACGTCGCCCTTGCCGCCGAACATCGTGATCCCGACGCTGATCGTCACCGGCTCTGCCTCCGGCGCGGGCCGCGCCGTCTCGGCGACCTGGGCGCGCAGGTCCTCACCGAGCTGCAGGGCGCCCTCGGTGGAGGTCTGCTGCATCAGGATCGCGAACTCGTCGCCGGAGAGCCGCGCGACGATGTCCGTGGCGCGGACCCGTTCGCGCATCGTCGCCGCGACCTGGCGGATCAGGCTGTCGCCGGCGTGGTGCCCGTAGGCGTCGTTGACGCCCTTGAGCCCGTCGATGTCGATGATCATCACCGCGCCCTGGCCGCCGTAGCGGGCGGTGAAGGAGACGTGCTGGTCGAGCTCGGCGCGGAAGCGGCGCCGGTCGAGCAGGCCGGTCAGCGAGTCGTGCTCGGCCAGGTAGCGCAGCTCGGCCTCGGTGCGTTCGGCGCGCTCCAGCGCGGCCAGGACGACCTGGCGGTCGTCGGGCTCCAGCTTCTCGAGGACGGCCGTGATCGGCCCCCCCTCCGTGAGGAGTCGGTCGTCTGCCACCTATGGAATGTAGAGCCGGAGCGGGCGGTGAAGCCGCCGCACACAGCCGGTTTTCCCGACTGCGACCCAGTTTCGGCGACCGCTCCTCGTCAATAGTTGGCTTCCTTCTCTCGCGGGTAGCCTGCCCCTATGGCCAATCGCCTGGCGCAGGAGACGAGCCCCTACCTGCTCCAGCACCGCGACAACCCGGTCGACTGGTACCCCTGGGGCCCCGAGGCGCTCGAGCGGGCCCGCCGGCTCGACCGCCCGATCCTCCTCTCGGTCGGCTACTCCGCCTGCCACTGGTGCCATGTGATGGAGCGCGAGTCCTTCGAGGATCCCGAGACCGCCGACTACATGAACGAGCACTTCGTCAACGTCAAGGTCGACCGCGAGGAGCGGCCCGACGTCGACGCCCTCTACATGGAGGCCGTGCAGGCGATGACCGGTCACGGCGGCTGGCCGATGACCGTCTTCTGCGATCCCGACGGAGTGCCGTTCTACGGCGGCACCTACTTCCCGCCCGACGAGAGCCGCGGCATGCCGAGCTTCCGCATGGTGATGGAAGCGGTGGTCGAGGCGTTCCAGAACCGCCGCGAGGAGCTGCGGGCGCGCGCCCCTGGCACGAAGGCGCGGCTGGGGGCGATCGGCCGCATCGAGCCGGCCGAGGAGACGCCGGACGCGCGGCTGCTCGACGCCGCCGTCGCCTCGCTGCGCGAGGCCGCCGACATGCGGCGCGGCGGGTTCGGCGGCGCCCCGAAGTTCCCGCCCGCCTCCTCGCTGGAGCTGCTGCTGGCGCGCGGCGAGACCGAGATCGTCGAACGCACCCTCGACGCGATGATGGCCGGCGGCATCTACGACCAGCTTGGCGGCGGCTTCGCGCGTTACGCCGTCGACGCCGTCTGGCTCGTTCCCCACTTCGAGAAGATGCTCTACGACAACGCGCTGCTGGCGCGCGCCTACCTGCACGGCTGGCAGGCCCTGGGCCACGAGCGCTACCGGCGAGTCTGCGAGGAGACGCTCGACTGGATGCTGCGCGAGATGCGCGGGCCCGAGGGCGGCTTCTACTCCGCCCTCGACGCCGACTCCGAGGGCGAGGAGGGCCGCTTCTACGTCTGGACGCCGGACGAGATCCGCGCGGTGCTGGATGAGGGCGCCGAGCCGGTGCTCGAGTTCTACGGGGTCACGGAGGACGGCAACTTCGAGGGCCGCAACGTCCTGCACCGGGCGGGGGGC